>NZ_BAABLI010000033.1:0-123744 GCF_039544265.1 Corallincola platygyrae
ATACTCCACTTGAATACGGTCAGGAGCACTTCTAATGCATGTTTTAAGTAATCAGTCACCTTAAAAACCTGTATACACATAACGCCTAAAACAGGGAGCAAGTTAGCGGCAAAGCCGCGCTGTTTAGCTTGTCCCAATGGTTTTTCTTGTTAAATGCCGTTGCCTTCATTCTTCCACGCTGTGTTCTTTGATAGAGGCTCGTAATTGCAACACCAGATATGCTGGGACGAGTGGTAAAAATGCCATC
This sequence comes from Corallincola platygyrae, assembly GCF_039544265.1. Lineage (NCBI taxonomy): Bacteria > Pseudomonadati > Pseudomonadota > Gammaproteobacteria > Alteromonadales > Psychromonadaceae > Corallincola > Corallincola platygyrae. The sequence continues at coordinate 248 of NZ_BAABLI010000033.1, forward strand.
CATGACTGCATTTGAAACGTCCAAAAGTATACGAACCAACACTGAGCGACCAGAAGACCACATATTTTCAGCCACCTTGGAATACGCATAAGGTCGCCCATAGCCGCCAGCAGAAGACCAAAACCTAACGCTCCTAACCCATAAAGCCAGAGGTTAAAATTACTGCTGGACTCGATAAACCCAAGATCAACTACTATTCCGAGTATCGATGGAATAAGCACTAAAAACATTACAGCCGATAAGAAGCGTTCGCCTCTACGCTGTTTTTGATGAGCCTTATTCTTCGCTGCAAGTTTCTCTAGAGCATCCATGGCATTTAACGCTGAGTAGGTATACACGGGGTATCTATCTGATTAAGGGAGCCATGTATACCTATCCCCCTTAGTACCCCTATCCTACTTCCCTAAAAAATAATCCTTCAATCTTAACCCACTGATACCTATGTTTTTCTCAGTCATGTCACAAATAACGCTGAAATAAGGGGCATACAGTTCCTTGACAGATATCACATGGTGTTCCATACATGTATGTACATTTATACAGTTAAAATCAGCGCAGACATGGAACAGTCGCCAAAGAAACTTCAACAACGCTTTCACGAAGCTATCAAACGCAACCACTATGCCCTTAAAACGGAAAAAACGTATTGGCATTGGATCAGGCGATTTATCTTGTTTAACAACAAGGTACATCCAGAAAAGCTTACCAAATCAGATGTGGAAAGATACCTCACTCACTTAGCGGTAAAACGTTTAGTGTCGCCCGCAACGCAGAATATAGCCTTAAACGCACTTCTCTTTTTGTATCAGAAGGTATTGGGGCGAGAGCTAGAGGGAATTAGAGCCCAGCGTGCGAAACCTAAAGAAAAAATACCTGTCGTTTTGACCCATGCAGAGGTGAGCCAACTCCTATCTCAGCTCAATGGTCACTATCAGCTAATGGCTTGCCTTATGTACGGTGCTGGTCTGCGACTTAGCGAATGCCTTCGGTTACGCATCGAAGCGCTCAATTTCGAACAGATGACCATCACCGTCCGTCGCGGCAAAGGTGGAAAAGACAGGGTGACCATACTGCCACCCAATTTGATTGAAACGCTGAGAGTCCAAGCAGAAAAGGTCCGATTAATACACGCACAAGATAGAGCAGAAGGTTTTGGCGAGGCCTCTATGCCACCAGCGCTCTATCGGAAGTATCCACATGTCGCCAAAAGCTATTATTGGCAGTATTTGTTCCCGTCACCCAACCGGGCGATAGACCCTATGACGGGTCGTATCAAGCGTCATCACTTATTGGAAAAAGGGTTACAAAGGGCGGTGCGAAAGGCTGGTGTTCAAGCTGGGATTCACAAGCATGTGACCTGTCATACGTTGCGTCACTCGTTTGCCACCCACCTACTTCAAAACGGAACGGATTTAAGAACTATCCAAGAGTTGCTGGGGCATGAAGATATTAAAACAACGCAAATCTACACCCATGTTCTAGGGATGCATGGTAGCGGCGTAGCCAGTCCACTTACGGCTATTAATCTGAGCACAATGATGAGTACTACCCCGGACTCGCCACCCGGTACAGCACCTTATCGTGATAGCCGGTGATCACAGCAATGGTACCGCAAAGCTGTTGGTTGAGTTCGGCATCGCCGGTATCGGCAATGAGTGGGCGGCCGTTTAAAGAACTGAGTTTGGCCTTGGTGGCCACTACCAGAATATTTTCTCGTTTGATCTGTTTGAGTAGCGCAGGGCTAAGCTGCTGATTACCACGGCCAAATAGATGCCCTTGGCCTCCGATAAGGGTGATCACCAGTTTCACGCTGTCGATATCGTTATGGGCTTCGATTTGTTCCAGTAGCTGCGCGGCGGTCTGATCGCTGGCAACAAGCGTTTCGTCTTGTATCAGGTCAACACCCAGCAACGTGTTGTCCAGGCCAAGCCGCTCCATCACGGCGGCGACGGTACTGCCTGATCCCATCAGGCAAAGGTCATCAGGCTCAAGTTCGTCAATCACATGGTCGGCGATGGCATCCAGCACCAATTCATCCGACTCCTGGCCACCTACTTTAACGCTTTGCACATACTGCAGCTCAGCAGGGATCGCCATTTCACCAAAACGTTTGGCTCTTACTCTGCCCTCACGAAAGGCAGCTTCGTCGATATCCATCACGTCGGCATCCATCAGGCTGACGGGTTTGCCTGTGATCAGATCTTCCACCACACGCCCGGCCGCGGCCGGCGTCACGCAGTAAACGCCGGAATGGATCTTACAGCCGGCGGGAATCCCCAGCACTGTGGTGTGTTCGGCGTCGCAGGCTTCTAACGCTGCGCAGATATCTCTGGCGGTGCCATCGCCACCGGCAAACAGGATCAGATCAACCTGTGCGTTGACCAGCTGCTCGGCAGCAGCACGGGTATCAGATGCTTCGGTGGGAGATTGCAGGGGCTGATAAACGGTATGAGTTTTAAAGCCCAGCTGTTTGCTAAGCTCCTCGCCCATAGTGCCAGTGACGGTGAAAACCTCCAGCTGATCTCGATATGGCTGTAAACGCAGCAGCGCCTGTTCAGTGCGAGTTTGGGCCAGAGGCTCAGCGCCCATGGCCAGTGCCTGCTCACGTATCTCTGCGCCATCACTGCCCTTAAGTGCGACGCTACCACCAATACCGGCAAAGGGGTTGATGATCAGGCCCAGCCGAAACCTAGCGCTCATACATGCCTCGGTAATCAAAACTCTCGCGGGTGATCTCAGGAACAGCAAACGCTTTTTGCAGCGCTCGCATCAGCTGTGCGGCTCTGGGAGGGAAGCCGTTTTTCAGGTACACCATCGCCTGATCATGAACTTTGTGCTGAAACGCCAACCGGTCTGGCATCACGCCATTAAGGTTGTCACTACTGACGTTAAACGCAAAGCCGCAGGCGACTGCCAGACCCCACTCTATCGCCTGAGGTTTAATTTCTACCTTTTCAAAATCTGCCTGTTGCTGCGCATCTCTTCCGTCTGGGCAATACCAATAGCCGTAGTCGACCAGTTGTCGTCGTTTTTCGCCGGCCTGACACCAATGGGCGATTTCGTGCAGTGCGCTGGCAAAGTACCCATGGGCAAAGATGATCTGGTGGTGGGGATTGTTGTCATCCGCGGGCTGATAAAGCGGCTCTTCATCGCCAGCCACCAGCACAGTATTCAGTGACTGTTTAAACTCTTGATTAAACAGGGAGATAAGGGCGTGGTAATCGTGTTCGGTTGTCACCGTCTCAACATTCGAATTTTCAGCGACAGCAATGTCAGACATAAATAAAACGCGGATTGCTTTAGTTGGCTGGCATTGTAATGGGTTCAACAGCTCAAATCACCTGTGTCGTCCTTGCTTCATTTGTGCGTTGGCGCCAGGCGCTGTGTGGGGATAAACATAATAAGTGCCCAGGCTAATAGGGCTGCGATGGTAGCAATGGCAAAACTGGTCGTTGCGCCCTGTCCTTGCTGCCAGGTCAACCCGGCGATCCAGGCACCAATGGCACCGCCAACGCCAAAACCGATACTGTTATACATCGCCTGACCGCGGCCCTGCTGTTTTTCACTGAAATAGCCATGGATAAACTGGATGGATGCGGCATGGGTCAGACCAAAGCTGGCCGCATGAAGCACCTGAGCCAGCAGCAGAGTTGGCAACCAGTGTGCAAACCAGGCCAGTAACGCCCAACGCCCTGCGGTTAACAGCAAGGCACCGGCTAATACCGCTTTAATCCCCATACGCTCAAGTAAGCGCCCACTGACCATAAACACGCCTATCTCAGCGACTACCCCCAGCGTGATCAGCCAACCAGCAATGGCATTGCTATAACCAAACTGTTCCATGTAAAGCACGAAAAAACCGTAATAAGGTCCGTGGCTTATCTGTAGCAAGATGGTCGAAACCATAAACGCCGCCATCGGCCAACTCAGCCAATTTTCGGCCAGAGTCTGGCTTTGCGAGTCGTCACGCGGTATTGCTATATCGTTAATCAGGTAAGTGCTGACTACCAATAAACCCAGCAGCACAGAGCCGATAATCAGTAGCTGTTCTGCCCCACGCGCTTCAATCACATAGCCCGCGATCACCACTACCAGAATAAAGCCGATGCTGCCCCAGGCCCTGATTTTGCTGTAGTGATGGCGCTCCTGACCCAAGCTGCGCAGTGTCAGCACTTCCAATTGAGGCAAAATCGCCGCCCAGAAAAACGAGAAGCTGGCCAATGCCAGTGCCATCCAAGCGATGCCGCGGTTGGGGTAAGCCAGAAAGAAACAAACAAACGCCAGCAGTGCGCCAACGCGCATCACGTGAACGCGTTTACCGGTATGGTCGGCCACATAGGCCCAAAGGTTGGGAGAAACAATGCGAGTGGCCATAAGGATGGCCAGCAGCTCACCGATTTGCAGTGAGCTGTAGCCGCGGCCATCAAGGAATACGCTGAGATATGGCACCATCAACCCCAGTATGGCGAAAAAGGCAAAGTAGCCTGAGCCAAAACTGAGGTGATGGCGAGGGGTCATCAATCTAACCCTTTTTTATGCGCGGTATGATCAGATCAGGCTTGACCGGGCAAAACCGGCGTTTGGCTGTTCACATCAGCATTTTGACCACGATGGCGCAGGCAGTGATCCATCAGCGCTAATGCCATCATGGCTTCGGCGATAGGCACGGCTCGAATACCCACACAAGGATCATGACGGCCCTTGGTGATCACTTCCGCTTTCTCGCCGTTGATGTCGACAGTATCGCCCGGCACGGTAATGCTGGAGGTAGGTTTCAATGCGATGTGAGCGATCACTGACTGACCGGTGGAGATACCACCCAGCACACCACCGGCATGGTTGGAGGTAAACCCTTCTGGCGTGAGTGTATCGCGATGCTCACTGCCTTTTTGGTTTACGCAGTCAAAGCCATCACCAATCTCAACGCCTTTGACCGCATTGATGCTCATCATCGCGTGGGCGATATCGGCATCCAGGCGATCAAAAATAGGCTCGCCGAGGCCAACCGGCACGTTTTCGGCAACCACGGAAACTTTGGCACCGATGGAGTCACCCTCTTTTTTCAGGTCGCGCATCAATGCGTCCAGTGCTTCCAGCTTACTTGGGTCTGCACAGAAAAACGGGTTCTCTTCGGCTGCATCCCAATCTTTGATGTCGCATGTCACATCACCCATCTGGGTCAGGCAGGCGCGGATCTTAATACCATGTTTTTCGGCCAGGTATTTTTTGGCGATAGCACCGGCGGCGACACGCATTGCGGTTTCGCGGGCAGAAGAACGGCCACCACCGCGGTAATCGCGGATGCCATATTTTTGCTGATATGTGTAGTCGGCATGGCCCGGACGGAACAGGTCTTTAATCTTGCCGTAGTCCTGTGAGCGCTGATCCTGGTTAAAGATGACCAGGCCGATAGGCGTCCCCGTGGTTTTGCCTTCAAACACGCCGCCCAGGATCTGAACTTCATCAGATTCACGGCGCTGCGTGGTATAGCGGCTGGTACCCGGACGGCGACGGTCCAGATCAACCTGCAGATCTTCGGCTGATATCTCTAGTCCTGGCGGGCAGCCATCGACAATACAGCCCAATGCCACACCGTGACTCTCACCAAAGGTGGTTACGGTGAACAATTTGCCAAATGTGTTCCCTGACATCTTTCTCTTGTCCCCTAGAATCGCTTATAGATAATTATTTTATGTTCTTAATTTACTTATTGAACTGGTTTAGCGAGCTGGTCGCGAAACAGCGACTGAAACTCTTTTAGCTGTGCCTGATCCAACATGAAGACACCGTCACCACCGCGCTCAAACTCGAGCCAGGTGAAAGGCACTTCCGGGAATTGATCCATCAGGTGGATCTGGCTATTACCCACTTCCACAATCAGCAGGCCGTTTTCATTCAGGTGGTCGGCCGCTTCTGCCAGCATGCGGCGGGTCAGGTCCAAACCGTCGTTGCCAGATGCAAGGCCCAGCTCAGGCTCATGACCAAACTCTTCTGGCATATCCGCCAGATCTTCGGCGTCTACATACGGAGGATTACTGACGATCAGATCGTATTTTTGTCCCGGCAACTGATTAAACAGGTCGGACTCAATCGGATAGACACGATCATGCAGGTGATAATTCTGCACATTAATCTCTGCCACCTGCAGTGCCTCGCTGGAGATATCGACGGCGTCGACTTCAGCGTCTTCAAATGCATGGGCCAGCGCAATAGCGATACAGCCACTGCCGGTACACATATCCAGTACCCGCATTGGCATCTGCTGCAACCAGGGTTGGAAGCCCTGCTCAATCAATTCAGCGATCGGTGAGCGAGGGACCAGTACGCGTTCATCAACAAAAAACTCGAGTCCAGCAAACCAGGCGCGGTTGGTGAGATAAGGCACAGGTACGCGGTCAACGATGCGTTTAACTACACGGTCAACAATGCGCTTTTTCTCACACGTCGTCAGGCGCGCTGTTTGCACACTGGGGTCCACATCAATCGGCAGGTGCAATGTCTGCAATACCAGCGCTACGGCTTCGTCCCAGCTATTGTCAGTACCATGACCACAAAATACCTGAGCATCATTGAAACGGCTGACACTCCAGCGGATCATGTCACCGATAGTGCGCAGTTCATTCACTGCATCATCGACAAATATCTTGTCCAAAATAATCCTCTCTCAGTACCATAGCGGCCATGATAGGTCTGAAAACACGCCACCACTGGTCATGAAAAAACCACCTTCTACGTCCGATGACGAGTTACAGATGTTCCTCGACGCCGTCTCTGGCAGCAAAAAGTTGCAGCAGGATACCATACGTCACGCCCGCGCGCAGACTAAACCGACCAGAGCAACTGCCAAACCCGTCGCCAGTGAAAAGCAGGTAGATCAGTTTTTCAGTGATGATTATGAACCCTTGCTGGATTTCAGCCAGGGCGTTGAGTTTCGTCAGCCTGATCTTGCTTCACATCAACTGAAAAGACTAAAGCGTGGCGACCTGCCACCAGAGCTATTTCTCGACCTGCATGGTTTAAGTAAAGCGGAAGCTAAACAGGAACTACTGGGCTTGTTTAATACTGCCCGCAAAGAGTGGATTGATGTGGTGTCAGTGATGCATGGACAGGGGTTTGGGATCTTAAAACGGCAGCTGCCAAAATGGCTGGTGCAACACCCTGCCGTGTTGGCGTTTTGTGAGGCCCCCAGAGAGTATGGCGGCAGAAATGCCTTGCTGGTGCTATTAGATACGCCGGATCCTAAAGCAGGTTAAAAAATCCTGCCATCTATTGGTTACTACACCATATTCACGGCATCCTGCATCGCCAAAAGATGGCCAGACATTGAGTTAACATCATACTCAATACGTGCAACAGAGCTGGGAGCAAACATAGGCAAAGAACGCTGAACATCCAGCGATTCCACCAAAAAGCTCACCAGGGGCATGTGAGATACAATCAACAGGGAATCGACTTTCTTCTCTGCCAGCGCATAGATGTAGCCTGCGATCATTTCAGGATCACCATGGGGCGTCAGCTCATCCATCACTTCAACACTGGTCTGATTTAAGGTAAGTACGGTATTCACTTGGGCAAAGGTTTGCAGCGCTCTCAGGTAGGGGCTGACCAAAGCATGCTGAAATACCCCCCCCTGTTCCACCAGCCAACGCGCCATTAAACTGCTTTCCAGCATACCGTCTGGGGTCAGGGCGCGATCTTTATCTCGTCCCGCGAGTTCCTCTGCCTGACCATGACGCATGATGAACACTTGCATTCAAGTACAACCATAAAGAAGAAATTTCTTATATTTGCACTAGCATAGGGAAGGCCCTAACTTAGGGCAAGCAGAACCCGGACAAATTCTCATCTTGATAACAAACCCTGAGACAAGTCTTTGATGATCAACTAGTATTTATAATCTTCCAGTTTGAGACGGGGGTCTCGTGCTAACCAGCCCTAATGATCATAGAAACTACCGCTATCTGCGGTTAAAAAACGGGCTGCGAGTACTGCTGGCTGAAGACGCAAAAGCGACCAAATCGGCCATGGCATTAGCGGTGAACGCAGGACATTTTGACGATCCTGATGACAGACACGGCATGTCGCATCTGCTTGAGCACATGCTGTTTCTGGGCACGGAAAAATATTCCGATGCCGATGAATACCAGCGTTTTATCTCCACTCATGGTGGCAACCACAACGGTTGGACCGGCACCGAACACAGCTGCTATTTCTTCGATATCGAGCATCAACATTTTCTTGATGGCCTAGATCGGTTCGCTCAATTCTTTATTTGTCCGCTGCTTGACCCCGATTGGCTTGAAAAAGAACGCCAGTCAATAGATGCCGAATACCGGATGAAAATCAAAGACGATGTCCGTCGTCTTTTTCAGGTACAGAAAGAAACCATCAACCCCGCTCACCCCTTTGCCAAATTTTCAGTGGGAAACTTAGAAACCCTGGCCGACCGCGAGGGCTCAAATCTCGCCACAGAGCTCCGACAGCATTTTACGAATCACTATCACGCTAACAACATGACGCTCTGCCTGCTCAGCGCTTTACCGCTGGACACTCAAGAGCAGGCGGTCAAGGTTTTTGAACAGATACATCAAGGCAACGCCGACAAAATACCGGTAACAGAGCCGATGTATCACGATATGCACCAAAAACTGATTATTCAGGTGCGCCCACAAAAAACCGTGAGAAAGCTGATCCTCAGTTTTGCGCTGCCTGAAGTTGATTCAACCTATCGCTCCAAGCCCATCAGCTTTATCAGCCATCTGCTGGGGGATGAAGGGGCCGACAGCCTGCTAGCGCAACTAAAAGAGGTTGGCTGGGTTACCACCATGTCGGCGGGCGGCGGTATTAATGGCAGTAACTTCAAAGATTTTAATATCGACTTCTTGCTCACCGAGCAGGGTTTACGCTACGTAAACGAAATTATCGAATTTAGCTTCGCACTCATTAACGCGATCAAAGAGCGCGGTGTAGAGGAGTGGCGCTATCAAGAGAAGCAACGGATCACCGAGCAAGCATACCGTTTCCAGGAAAAAGGCCGCCCCATCGATGTCGTCAGCCACTTGGCTGTCAACATGCAGCACTACGATGAAGAAGACACCATCTATGGCGACTATCGTATGGATGGGTTGGAGGAAGAGCTGGTAAATAACACGCTTAACCTGCTCACGCCGGACAATATGCGGGTCTACCTGATCGCACCTGAAGTGGCGACCAACGTAGAAGCTGATCTCTATTTTACCGAGTACGCGGTATCTCAATTCAGTGACGAGCAAGTTGCCCATTGGAGCGCGCCAAGGGCAGAACTGCGTCAGAACGTTTTACCGCCGCCAAACCCTTATATCGTGGACCTGGCCGACGCCAGGCCCATACAGAAAGAGCTGAACCACCCAGAGCGGTTGGTGGATACCCCACATTTCAGGCTTTGGCACAAACAGGAACACAAGTTTCACCTACCCAAGGGGCACCTCTATCTGAGTGTCGACAGCCCCGCCGCGGGTCGCAGCCCGGCAGAGGTTGCCATGCTGCGTTTGGCTGTCGAAATGGTGCTGGACAACCTGTCTGAAACCACGTATCCCGCCGAAATAGCCGGGCTTAGTTATCATATTTACGCCCATCAATGCGGCGTGACACTGCACCTTGCCGGTTTTACCGGCAAACAAAAGCTGTTGCTGGAAACCCTACTTCAGCAACTTTATCGTCCCAAGCTAAAAATGGAGAGTTTTGAGCGCCTCAAGAAACAACTGTTGCGTCATTGGCAAAATGCTGAAAAAAACAGGCCCGTCAGCCAACTGTTTTCGGAGTTGGCGGCACTGTTACAGCCTGCTAACCCTGGGCCTCGCAGATTAGCCCATGAGATCACCCATATCACCTTGGCTCAACTCGAAGAGTATGTCGCCCGATTCAAACAAGAATTACACCTGGAGATGATGATCCACGGGGATTGGTTGGCAGAAGAAGCAAAGGCGCAGGGTGACTGGGTGCAAGAGCGGCTCTTCAGCAGTGCGAAACCAGTACAAGGCTGTCCAAGAGAACTCCTTAACATAGGTGGCCAGGGCACATTAGTGCGCGAGCTGGAAGTCCCACATAATGACGCAGCTCTGGTGGTCTACTATCAGTCGACGCTGACATCGCCAAACAAGGTTGCGTTGTTCTTGCTACTTAACCACCTGATATCTTCTCCCTTTTTCCATGAGTTGCGAACACAACAACAGCTGGGTTACATGGTGGGCACAGGTTACTTACCCATGCAGCGCCACCCGGGTTTAATCCTGTATTTACAGTCACCTAATAATGGTCCGGCCAAACTACTTTCCGCGGTTGATGACTTCCTTAAGCAGTTTCCAGACATTTTGACGCAGATGAGTGAAGAAGAGTGGCAGCATGCCCAGCAGGGCTTAATCAGCCAGGTCATTGAACCGGACAACAACCTGAGAACCCTGGCCCAACGTTTTTGGGTCTGCATAGGCAATAAAGACTTTAAGTTTAATCAACGAGAAAAAGTGGCCCAACAAATCGCGCAATTGGACAAAGCCGCCATCATTCGATTCGTTGAAGAGCGATTGATCGCGGATAACGCCGACAGAGTTGTCATGTTCAGTCACGGCGAACAGGCGCAAGAAAAACCAACCTTCGTGGACGCCAGCTGGATCGAAGATATATCCGAATTTAAGTCATTGTCTGAGCGTTTTGTTCTAAATTAACGCAAAGCCATGTAATAGAAATCAAACAACGCGACATCCGTCCTTGTTCATACATAAGAATTCACATAATGTAGCTTTTTGATACCTATGTTACAGGTATCATTTTGCTTATTTTTTATTCAGCGCAGTACGACAAGGGATTTCACAACACTAGCGCTGTTTTTTTGTTGTTTTTGGGGAAGTTGTGCCGCCAAGTTTTACCTCCTTTGGTAAGAGAGTCTGTCGTAATGTGTGTTTACCCCACGCACATCGTTTACTCGTCCCTCTGGCACTCATTTCTGCACCGGCAAGCGCTGTAAACACGGCAGACAGTCATATTTGCGGCTATGCTCAAATAACACTGATAACCCTGTCGACACTGCTGTTAATGTACGGACTACTTAGCAAGCTGATGGCTCGGCTACAGCGACACCGTCATCAGCTGAACGAACAACTTATTCGACTCAACCACTCCATGGACGCCAGTGGCGATGAATGGTGGGAGTGGGATATTGCTAAAAATACCGTGCACCGCGGCCACCACTGGAGTTTCTTTCCTGATGATGGCATGCGAAGCCAGGATCATTACGACGCCGGCGCCATCCACCCGAAAGATCTTCCCCGAGTTCGAAAGGCGATCGAAGACCATCTGAACGGGAAAAGCGAACACTACCAACTGACTTACCGCGTTAAAGGTGAACAAAGAAAAGGTTGGTTGTGGGTGTTAGACCGAGGTCGCATCGTGGCCCGTAACGATGGCGGCAAACCAAGCCGAATCGCAGGCACCCTGTCCGATGTTAACCACCTGATGCAAACCAAGGATCAGCACCTGCTGTTTGCAAGAACATTGGAAAACATCTCTGATGCGGTCGTCATTCTCGACAAGCTGTTCCGCCCTATCGACATCAATCAGGCGTTCACCAAGATCACGGGCTACACCAAAGATAAGCTTCCAGAATGGAGCTTCGCTTTTAATCGCTATCCAGAGCAGTTCACCGAACAGTTGAAAAAAACGCTACAAAACAGTGGACGCTGGTTTGGCGAGTTGGAAGTACATCGTGCTGATGGATCGCTATTCCAGATCGAGTTGACCCTGGATGCAGTGACCGATGACGAGGGTAACTTTACCCATTACGTGGGTGTCTTTTCCGACATTACACAGCGTAAAAGCACCGAACGTGAACTCCGCAAACTGGCCAATTCAGATACGCTCACAGAGCTGCCGAATCGTTCCCTGTTCTACGCTAACCACCAGCATATGGTGCGCCGCAGCGAGCCACACGCCCTGTTGGTGTTTGACCTGGACGATTTCAAGAAGGTAAACGACTCTCTGGGCCACAATGCCGGGGATCAGGTGCTCTGTGCCGTTGCCCGCAGGCTGCAACGCTGTTGCCGCTCTGAAGATACCCTTTATCGCCTGGGTGGTGACGAGTTTGCCATTGTGATTGAAGGCGAAAACTCTATCAGCACATTGTCGGAAGTGGCTGAGCGGGCCATGGACACGCTCAGTGACCCGTTTAAAGTGCAGAACTCAGAGTTGTTTGTAAGCAGCAGTATCGGCATTGCAATGTACCCGCTGGATGGTGAGTCAACGGAAGACTTGCTGAAAAAAGCTGACATTGCGATGTACTACGCCAAGAATCAGGGCGCCAACAGATTCCAGTTCTTCTCTGAGTCGATGAACGAACAGGCGGTCAAGCGACTGCATTTGGAGTCCATGCTGCGCCAGGGCTTACGCGAAAAATGGTTTGAAGTGCATTACCAGCCGCAGTACTCCGTAGAACGGCAACAGATGATTGGTATGGAGGCGCTGGTGCGTTTGCGTCATCCAGAGCAGGGACTTATCTCCCCTGGAGATTTCATGCCACTGGCGGAAGAGTCAGGGCTGATTATCGACATTGGTCGATGGGTACTTGAACAGGCCTGTCAGGCGGCACAAAGCTGGCGTGAGCAAGGGCTTTACGACGGAAGAATAGCGATCAACCTGTCGGCAAAAGAGCTTGATCTGGACCACTTTAATGAAACCGTAGAAGAGATCCTGGAACGTACCGGCCTGCCAGCCGATGCGTTAGAGCTGGAGATCACCGAAGGCTCGGTGATGCAGTCGCCGAAGCAGGCGATTAGCTCGATGCAGGCATTACGCAAGCAAGGTGTGTTACTGGCACTGGATGATTTTGGGACTGGCTATAGCTCGCTGGCTTATCTTAAAAAATTCCCAATCACCACGTTGAAGATTGACCGTACTTTTGTCAAAGATCTGGAGCATACGCTGGAAGACAGACAAATGGCGAACGCGATTATTACCATTGCCCATAATCTTGGTTTGGAAGTGGTCGCGGAGGGCGTTGAAAACAGCGACCAAATAAAGATATTAAGCGCAATGAACTGTGATATCTGCCAGGGCTTCTACTTCAGCCACCCCTTACCTCATCGCGACATGACTGGTTTGCTCAGAGAGCACAAAGGCAGCTTACCCCCTCACCTGCTGAGTCATTCCACGCCGAAGCTGGCCTGATTACGGACACCAAAAAACACTTTCTCTGCCAGCCTGCCTGCGCCAATGCATACGTTTTTCTGCGTTAAATAGCGGCCACAATAGCGGACCAGCAATGGCGGCAGCCACCGCCCAGCGACGTGGCCCCATCGCGGCCTTCATCGCTTCAACATAAAAATACAGTGCGCTAAGTAGACTTAGGGGTAACAACAGCAACAACATGGCTTACCGACTCTCCTTCAATTGGTGCACATTCTAACATTGGAATGTATGAAAAATAACCACAAAAAAGGCGCCAGAATAGCGCCTTTTCTCTATTTAACGGTTTTGATTTGGACTACTGATAAAATTTTTCATCATTTTCAGCCATCTTCACCAGCAGGTCCGCAGGGGTGAAACGGTCGCCGTTACGTTCTTTGAGAGCATTCAACGTGTGCACCATATGCTTGGCACCCAAGGTATCCATGTAGCGGAATGGACCGCCTAGGAAGGGCGGGAAACCAATGCCGAAAATAGCACCAATATCGCCGTCACGTGGTGAGGCAATGATGCCCTCTTCCAGGCAACGTGCCGCTTCATTCAGCATCTGCAATGCACAGCGCTCTGCCACTTCGGTAGCTACCGTGGTAGCGGTTGGCTGAGATCCCAACACACCATATACAGACAGGTCGACTTTCTTGCCTTTAGACTTCTTCGAGTAGTCGTAGAACCCTTTCTTACTCTTCTTGCCCAGGCGGCCATCAGCGATTAACTTGCTGAACGCGTCAGGCGCTTTAAAGCGTTCACCCAACTCATTTTCTAAGATCGGTGCGATCTTACTGCCAACATCGATACCCACTTCATCCAGCAACTTGAATGGCCCAACCGGGAAGCCAAAGTTCAACAGTGCATTGTCCATCGCATCAACGCTGTGCCCTTCCAACAACACTTGGGCAGCTTCGTTCACGTAGAGTGCGAGAATACGGTTAACATAAAAACCGGCACCATCTTTCACCACAATCGGCGTTTTGCCCTGCGCTTTTGCAAAGGCAACCGTGGTTGCGATGGTCTCAGGTGAGGTTTTCTCATGGGCGATCACTTCCACCAGTGGCATCTTCTCTACCGGCGAAAAATAATGTAAGCCAATCACCTGCTCCGGACGCTCTGCCGCTTCGGCGATCTGACCGATAGGTAACGAACTGGTGTTACTGGCAAAAATGGTGCTCGGCTTGGCATTTGCTTCCACCTCTTTGACCATGCTGTGTTTCAGTGACAGATCCTCAAACACGGCTTCGACCACGATGTCGATATCACTGAAACCGGAATAGTCAGTAGCACCGGTTAAACGGGCCATCTGATTTTCCATCTGACGCTTGGTCAGGTGACGGCGCTTAACCTGCTTCATCAGGCGATCGTAGCTGTAGCGCAGCGCATTACTGACACCCGCCGGAGCAACATCTTTGACTCGCACCGGAAGCTTGGCGCGCATCGCCGTAACATTGGCAATGCCTGCGCCCATCAAACCGCCACCAAGCACCCCAGTTTTACGAACGGGCAACGCCTCACCACCTTCGGCACCACTCTCTTTCTTCATCTCAGTGGTCGCAAAGAAGATATTACGCAGTTGCTGCGATTCAGCAGATTGCACCAGGGCACCAAAGTGTTTAGCTTCGGTGGCATAACCACGCCGACTATCAGACACACCTGTTTCAACACAATCCAGGATCCGCTCTGCCGCTGGGTAATTACCACGGGTTTTCGCCAAGGTCTTTTTACGCGCCTGGTCGAATAACACCTTCAAACCCACCGGATTGTTTTCCAGTAGCTTTTCAACCCCTTTCAGGCGCGGTTTAACCGACTTGGGCTTACCTTTGAGCACCAGCTTAACTGCGGTTTCCAGCAAAATGGTATTCGGCACCATTTCATCTACTAGGCCCATTTTCAGTGCTTGTTTAGAACGCAGTTGCTTGCCTGTCAGCATCATATCCAGTGATTTGGCAATACCCACCAGTTTGGGTAAACGCTGTGTACCACCACCGCCAGGTAATAAACCCAGCTGAACTTCCGGTACACCCAAGCGGGTTTTATCGTCGTCGCTGCACACGCGGCGATGACATGCCAGTGCCAGCTCTAAACCACCGCCCAGGCAAGGGCCGTGAATAGCAGCGACGACAGGTACTTTCAGCCCTTCAAGACGGGCAAACACCTTATGCCCTTGCAGAGACAAAGCTTCCGCTTCTTCTGCGGTTTTGCAGGCGTCCAGCATGCTGATATCTGCACCCGCCACAAAGGAGTCCGGCTTGCCACTGATCAGCACAACCCCCTGCAGGTTGTCAGTCGTTTCAAGTTGATCCAGCACGCCGTTAACTTCATCACCAAACGCCGCTTTCAGCGTGTTCATCTTCTCGCCTGGCACGTCCATGGTGATAATGGCAACCCCGTCTTCACGTGTGGTCAGTGAGAATGCATTTGTATGTTCTGTCATGATTTATGCCTCCAACACCATTGCCGCACCCAACCCACCTGCCGCACAGGCGGTGGTTAACCCTAATCCGCCACCTCGACGTTTCAGCTCTCGCAGGGTTTGGATGATCATGCGTGCACCTGTAGCGGCAAATGGGTGGCCATAAGCGATAGAGCCACCCAGCACATTGAACTTGTCCATGTCGATTTCACCGATGGCGCTGCTACGGCCCAGTTTTTCCTGAGCAAACGTGTCGCTGGCAAACATCTTCACATTCGCCAGGCTTTGCGCCGCAAACGCTTCGTGCATATCAATCAGGGTGAGGTCCTGCAGCGTAATACCTGCGTTATCCAATGCCTTGGGTGTGGCATAAGAGGGGCCCATTAACATGTCCTGCCAGACATCAATGGCGGCAAACGCGTAGCTGCGAATGTAACCCAGCGGCTCCAGACCGTGGGCCTTGGCCACGTCTTCCCGCATAAGCATCACAGCGGCAGCACCGTCGGTCAGTGGAGTACTATTGGCGGCAGTAACACTGCCATGACGCTTATCGAATGCCGGGCGTAACTTGGCGTAACTTTCCAGCTTGCCATCAGCACGAATGTTGTTGTCCTGCTCGATAAAGCTCTTGTATGGCGCGACATGGGCAGTCATCACTTCATCGGACAGTAGACCATCGGCCCAGGCTTTGGCTGCTAGGGTATGAGAACGATGGGCCAGTTCATCCTGAGCCTGACGGGTAATACCGTGGCTCTTGGCCATCTGCTCTGCCGTTTGTCCCATGCTCAGGCCGGTTGAGTATTCGGCTACAGCGGGAGGCACTGGCATCAGGTCTTTCAGACCGAGTTGACGAATAATTTTGAGGCGTTGGCCCAGGGTGCGAGCTTTGTTTAGTTCAACCAGAATGGTCGCCAGCTTCTTACTGACACCAATGGGTAACACTGAGCTGGAATCGGCACCGCCAGCAATACCAATCTCGGTCTGACCGGCCAAAATCGACTCAGTCACATTGGCAACCGACTGAAAGCTGGTCGCGCAAGCACGGCTAACACTGTAGGCATCGGTGGATACGTCCATGCCGGTACCCAGAACAATTTCTCGAGCAATGTTGGGGGCTTCAGGCATCTGTACCACTTGACCGAACACCAACATATCCACCAGTTTCGGATCCAGATCGACTCGCTGTAGCATCTCTGCCACCACAAGTTTACCCAAATCCAGCGCTGGAACCTTGTGATACGCCGTTGCCTGTTTGGCAAACGGGGTTCTCAGTCCTGACACCACCGCGATCCGGTGGCCCCCCTGACTGACCAGGGGTAATGCCTGCTTACTCATCCCGCACCTTCTCGTTATCTAATTATCGTTATCGGTGAACCATCACTGATCCAGACGGTCAGACTCTAGCCACATAAAAAGAAAGAGGTCTGACCTCTTTGCTTAGCATTGTAGCCAGTCGGCCAGTAGTTTCAAACACTCGTTTTGATTTTTGCTTACAAAGTCTGAATTAGGTGGGCTGGATCTCAAGCTTAAAATCGGATAAAACCAAGCGCTAGTTAGGTTTTACCTCGAACAAATCGCGACAAAATCAGATAAGAAAGGTGCACGTCAGATGCCTGTCAGTCAGTTTCAACAGCTCAACCTCCATTTGAATCAGCAGATCCTGGGACAACCGGAATTAACTCACAATATCCTTATTGCCCTACTCGCTGATGGTCATTTGCTGGTTGAAGGGCCTCCAGGACTGGCTAAAACTCGGGCCATTAAATCACTCTCTGATGGCATTGAAGCCGATTTCCATCGTGTTCAGTTTACCCCCGATCTATTGCCCGCCGATCTGACAGGTACCGATATCTACCGTCCGGAAAATGGCAGTTTTGTATTCCAGAAAGGGCCGCTATTTCACAACCTGATCCTTGCCGACGAGATCAACCGTGCACCGGCAAAAGTACAGTCCGCATTACTTGAGGCGATGGCTGAACATCAGATCACTGTCGGTAGCAAGACCTATGCATTGCCAGAGCTATTTCTGGTGATGGCAACCCAAAACCCGATTGAGCAAGAAGGCACCTATCCGTTGCCAGAAGCCCAATTGGACCGCTTTTTGATGCATCTCGAAGTAGATTACCCAGGTGCAGAGGTCGAACAACAGATCCTGAGCTTAAGCCGCAATGAAGCCAAGGGCAGCACGGTAGAGATTAAGCGTAAGCTATCTCAGCAAGAGATACTCGATGCCCGTCAGGCGATACTGAACATCCATTTGGCACCGGAATTAGAACACTATCTGGTACAGCTGGTTATCGCGACCCGCCAACCGGAAGCCTATGATGCGCAACTGGCCAGCTGGCTGCAATTTGGTGCAAGCCCGCGTGCAACCATCTCCCTTGAGCGTTGCGCTCGCGCAAATGCCTGGCTGTCAGAACGGGATTTTGTCACGCCGGATGATATCCACCGTGTATTCCATAACGTGCTTCGTCACCGCTTGTTGCTCAGCTATGAGGCAGAAGCTGATGGCATCACTGTCAATCAGGTCCTCGACAAGATACTAACCCTGGTACCACTTCCTTAAACGGGAGTCTTAATCAGCGATGGCATCAACAAACGAACAAGCAGGTTGGCTATTAGAGCAGGCCAGCCTGATCGCACTAAAGCAGCAGGCTGGCACTATCTCATTAGCCAGGCCAAGGCAACTGCGCAGCAAGCTTGCTGGCTCATACCAGTCCAAGGCGCGCGGTCGCGGAATGGAATACGCTGAAACCCGTCACTATCAGCCGGGCGATGACATTCGCAGTATCGACTGGCGTGTAACCGCCCGAACCGGTAAAGCCCATACCAAACTGTTCCATGAAGAACGAGAGCGTCCGGTGTTCTTTCTGGTGGACCTGGGTGCCAGCATGCAGTTTGGCAGCCAGTGGCGGTTTAAATCTGTTCAAGCCGCCCATCTGGCTAGCTTGTTAGCCTGGCAAGCCTGCATCGCAGGTGACCGCATTGGCGGTCTGGTCTGGAACCAACACTCTCATCAGGAATTGAAGCCTCGCAGTCGCTCGGGCGCCGTGCTGCAGCTGATTCATGCCATGGTCGGCCTGAACAGCGACGGCAGCGATAGCAGCGATGCTGCCAGTACAAGTACAAGTCAGGACTTTAACCAGGCTCTGAGCCGGTTGCGTTACATCGTAAGACCAGGCAGTCAGGTGATACTTATCAGTGACTTTCATCAGCTCAATGACGAAGGTAAACGCCACCTGTCGCTGCTGAGCAGACACAATGATCTGATTGGTTGCGAGATCTACGACCCCCTTGAACTGGAGTTGCCACAGGCCAGTTTTGGCCAGTCATTGGCGATCACTGACGGCGACAAAGAGGCACAGCTTGCGATTGGCACCAAACAGCAACGGCTGGCACATCAAAGTCATCTGGAAAATGCCCGAGCGATGAGATTAGCAAGACTTCAGCAGGCGGGTTGCCGACTGTTTCATATCGGTGCCCATACTGAGATCAGCAAACAGTGGCGGGGGCAGCAACATGGCGCCTGACCTACAACTGGAAGCTATCATTCTGCCTGAAGCGGTCAATGCCTATTGGTCGCCAGCGCTCACAAAGCTGGTCAGCGGTATCGCTTTTGCCATTGTGGCCATCGCAGTCGTATTGGCCGTGAATTATTACCGAAAGCGCCATTATCGGGCCGCCTTAAAAGCACTTTCACAGATGACCGATGCTGAGCTGAGCAAGGTCTACCCGGTGAATATGCTGCTAAAACAATTGGTGGGTAAATACCTGCCCTTTGATCAGGTTTCATCACTTACTGGCGCAGACTGGATCGCTTTTCTAAACAAGCATTCATCACTGCTCAAGCCAAGTAGTCATTTGCTGGTTTTGGCGGATGATCTTCGCTTTAGCAAAGACGGCAACGTCAACATCGCGCCTACGCAACTTAGGGCAGTCGTCGAACAGTGGATTACTAGTGCCAATCTGCACAAGCAGGCAGCTGCCAGTTCGACACTGACGCCAAGCAAAAAAATAGCGGGGGGCCAAGATGCTTGAGTTGTATTGGCCCTGGCTGCTTTTGTTGCTGCCGCTGCCGTTCGCCAGCTATTTTTTGCTGCCCAAAGTAGAACGAAAACAAGGCGCTCTGAAACTGCCCACCTTCCACCTGCTTGCCGATGGCACGGCAGAAAAACAAGAAGCCCACCCGATGGCTCGCCGCTGGCTGGCTATTGTCGCCTGGAGTTTATTAGTACTGGCCGCCGCCAGGCCACAGTGGTTGGGAGAGCCCGTGGCCGTGCCAGCCAAAGGCCGAGATTTGATGCTGGCCGTTGACCTGTCAGGCAGCATGGAAATTAAAGATATGCGTGTCGGTGGCCGCACCGTTGACCGCCTGACTTTGGTTAAACATGTAGTCGGCGAGTTTATTGGTCGTCGCCAGGGCGATCGCGTTGGTTTGATTCTGTTTGCCGATAACGCCTATCAGCAGGCACCACTCACCTTCGACACCGCCACGGTACAGACACTGCTGGAAGAAACGGTCATTGGCCTGGTTGGCCAGGCAACTGCAATTGGAGAAGCAATAGGACTGGCAACCAAGCGGTTACTGGCCGATCAACAAGAACAAAAAGTACTGGTGCTGTTAACCGACGGCGAGAACACCGCCGGAGAAGTTGCCCCTTTGGATGCGGCAAGAGTCGCTGCAGAACAGGGCGTTAAGATATACACCGTAGGTGTGGGTGCCGACGTCATGGTGAAGCGTACCTTTATGGGCCAACGTAAAGTCAACCCCAGCCGGGATTTGGATGAAGTCACCCTAACCAAAATCGCAGCCCTGACTGGCGGCACCTATTTCCGCGCCCGAGATGCGGCGGATCTAGAGCAAATTTATACCGAGATCGAATCGCTGGAACCCGTGGACCAATCTCGCCCAATGATGCGTCCACGTACCGAGATCTACGTCTGGCCGCTGGCACTCGCCTTTGTGCTCTCGTTTATCGGCCTGGCCTGGAACCAGTTTGCAAAGGCCCTATTTGACAAAAAAGGGAGGCAAGCATGACAAGCCTTCTCGATTTTCATTTTATGCGCCCCTATTGGTTGTTGCTGCTGACCCCCCTGCTCCCCACCCTGTGGTGGCTGTATAGGCAACAGTATGCCAGCCGTGGTTGGCAAAAGTTTGTCAATCCGGCGCTGCTCAATAAATTGATGACCAGCCAACAAAACCAGCGACACTCTGGATTAGTACTGTTGGCAGTCGCCTGGGTAATAGGTACGGTCGCGCTTGCGGGCCCTAGCTGGTATCAAACCAGCACCCCTATCAGCAAAGTGCCAACGGCCCGTGTCCTGCTGATGGATATGTCACTCTCCTTGTTGGCGACAGATCTTAAGCCCAACCGACTGACACAAGCGCGGTTTAAGGCGATGGACCTTCTTGATCGCTGGCACGAAGGGGATACCGGCCTGATTAGCTTTGCCGGGGATGCGTATGTACTGAGCCCGCTGACAGCAGATATAAATAACCTCAAGACCATGTTACCCGCGCTGGACCCCACCATCATGCCCGCGCTAGGTAGCCGACCTGATAAAGCGATCGCCAAGGCGATCGAACTGCTGCAAAGCGCTGGTTACCAGCAAGGAGATCTTTACCTGATTGGTGATGAGATCCGCCCTGCTCAACAATCCAGAATCGATGGCCTACTGGGTGATAATTTCCGTCTGCATATCCTGGGTGTCGGAACGCCAGCAGGCGGCCCGATCCGTATGCCTGATGGCAGTCTGCTGAAAATGCCCGATGGTGAACTGCCCGTCCCCGGACTTGATGAATCAACCTTAAGAGCGGCAGCCAGCACGAGTGGCGGCAGTTATGTTCGCCTCTCAGCCAGCGATGCGGATCTGGACAGGCTTGCAAGTGCATCTGCCGCCGGATTCGCAGACAGAGAGTCGGGAGACGGCGAAGTTAAAAGCTGGCATGACGCCGGATACTATTTTGTACTGCTATTATTGCCCCTCGCCGCATTAGCATTCAGGCGGGGACTGCTGGTAGCCCTCGTGGGACTGCCACTTTTTATGTCGCCGATTGAACAGGTAAAAGCCTCGCCCCTGCCAGGCTGGCTGCAAAGCGATGATCAGAAGGCGAGCGAAGCCTTTAACAAAGGTGACTTCAAGTCTGCCGCCGAACGCTTTGAAAACGACGCATGGCGTGCTGCCAGCCTTTATAACGCAGGTGATTATGAAGCAGCCGCAGCGCTCTACCGCCAGATGGAGGGCGCTGAAGCAGAATACAATCTGGGCAATGCACTGGCCAAATCTGGTGATTTCCAAGGGGCGCTGGAAGCATACAACAATGCCCTGGCACAAAATCCAGATCTGACGGCTGCAGCAACCAATCGCCAACGCTTGCTCGATTTTCTCGAAGATCAGCCGCCACCATCTTCAGACCCAAAATCTTCAGATCCACAATCCCAACCTGACCAGGGCGATAACGAAAGTCCTGATGATCAACAGCAACAGGATGGTGAAGGCGAGCAACCAAGCGACAGTGGCGAACAACACCAGGACGAGCCTGATCAACAAAGACAGGAAAACAAAAAGGGACAAGGCGAAAACCAGCAACCAAATCCCAGTGACGATTCAGCTGATGACGGCTCTGCGGATGACTCCCCCCGTGACGCAACTAAAGATAACTCGCCACCGGAAAACAAACCCAGTCAACAGGGCTCTTCTGATCTAGACGTGAACGATGATGCACCCCAGCAGCCGCCCTCACCCACACCAGCATCTCAGGAAGCGAAAAAGCAACCTGATACGGTTGAGTCTGGCCAAGAGCAGCAAGAAACCTCCGCGCCGGGCCGGTTAACACAAGGCGAGCCTGACGAACAGGCCGAACCTGAGGGTCAGGTAGCTGTTGGCCAACCCGGCGAAGAGCTCAACCCAGAGGATCAGCAACTTCAGCGTTGGCTGGAGCAAATTCCGGACGATCCCTCTCTGCTTCTCAGAAACAAAATGCAATTGGAACATCGGCGACGTCAAAAAGCCGGTGAGACAACCGAGGAAACACAACTGTGGTAACCCAAACGTTATCTTCGCGCAAAGCGTTATTACTAAGGCTTCTTGGCATTACGCCTTGGCGCTGTCTGCTCCCGTTCATCAGCCTGATGATGTCGTTTCACGCGTCAGCAGCACCAGAGATATCTGTCTCAGTGGCGCCGAACCCGGTGTTTGTAGAAGAACGTTTTGTATTAACCATCAAAGCGAACACCAGCGCTGACGATTTAGAGTTGGACCGCGATGCCATGCTCAGACAGGGCTTGATCGTGGGTTCAACCAACGTCAGCCGCAATCTGCAGATCATCAATGGTGATAGCCGTCGAGAAACCACATGGCGTACCGAGCTCTATGCCCGCAAGGCAGGCGTTTATACCCTGCCCGCGCCAGTGGTAGACGGGGTTGTGGGTAAACAGATTAAGGTTGATGTGCGACCTATTCCGAAACAAACTGGCCCGGCCAGAGATCTGTTTGTTGATGCCGAGTTGTCCAGTGACACGGCATATATCGGACAACAGGTGACTTACACGGTGAAGCTATATCTCGGCGAGGAGCTGCGCGGCGGTAGCCTAGCGGATCCACAAATGCCAAATGCCGAAATCCGCAGCATCGGATCAGATAAAGAATCGAGTGAAATTATCGATGGCCGCAGATACCAGGTGATAGCCCGCAGTTTCGCCATCATTCCAGAGCAAGCCGGTACCTTCACCATCAAAGGGGCCAATGTAAAAGGCCAGCTGGTAAAGCAGAATAGTCGAGGCCAGCTATACGGCATGCCGGTCAATGAGAGTGCATTGGACCAACAACTGACGGTTAAAAGCCAACCTGAAAGCTATCAGGGCCATTGGTTACCTGCAGAGCTGGTCACCCTCAACGATGAATGGCAACCACAAAGTGACACGCTCAATATCGGCGAACCGGTGACACGTACCATCACGCTGAGTGCCGTTGGTATTAATGACAAGCTGCTGCCAAAACTTCAGGTCAGTTATCCAAACAGCGTCAAGGTCTATCCCGATAAAACAGACAACGATACCTATGTTCAAGACCAAAACCTTATCGCTCAGCGCGTCGAGTCTGTGGCGTTAATACCTACCCAACCAGGCTCTCTCACCTTCCCGGCCCTGAAAATTCAGTGGTGGGACACCAAAGCTGAAGTGATGCGGATAGCCGAACTTCCCGCCAGAACCATTGATGTTGTGGGCAATGGTCAGGCACCTGCGGGAGCATCACCCTCACCTTTGACTCAGACAACACAAGTTACTTCCAGCGACTGGCTGTGGCCGTTCTGGATAATGACGTTGTTGTGGATGAGTTCAACGGGCGTCGCGATTTGGCTGTGGGTTAACAGGCGTCCAGCCACACTAAAAGACAGCAACGCAAAAGCACATGCCATCTACAACGGCCTAAACACAGGTTCAGATAAGCAAAAACTTAAACAACTGCTCAGGTCGATAAATGGCCAGTCAGCGACAGAGTCTCAAAAACAGATCCAAGCCTGGTGTTTGCAGCAGGGTTATCGCCATCGCCAGGATTGGCTCTCGGAGTTCAAACAACCAGAGCAAGACGGTATTACGAAAGCGCTCAAAGCAATGGATAACGCAGTGCAACAAGGCAGCAACTGGAGCTCTGACGCACTTGTTGCCGCCATCATTGCCGCAGCCAAGCAGCAAAATCAGCCTGAAGACAGTCTGCAAACCTTCTATCCGACCAGATAGATGACGTTGCTGAACTGATAATCCATCAAAAAAGGCGGCCGATTGGCCGCCTTTTCTCTTTTTACTCTGCTTCTAGCGAAGGGCTAATTGGAACAGCAGGCCTTCGGCTTGGCAACCAAAGGTATAAGTACCAGTGAGCTGAATACCACCTTCTACCGCTTGCCTTTCAACTTTTGCAGTAACTGGCTCGGAGGATTTACTCTCCGCCACAGACAACCAGTGCGCAAGGATTGTTTCTACGGCTGCTTCGTCAGCAACAATCGCAGAGACTTCCGCGCTGCAATCTTCACCATCGAGAATGGTGCCAACATCAACACAGCAACACACTTCAGTCTCATTGGCTGTGCATTCGATTTCTTTGCTCATACCTATCACCTTAACCATAAGTAATGCGGGCACTATATCTCAGAATAGCCCGAGACGTTTGAACTGTATCAATCACACCGCGCATAATAGACTTTCTGAATTGTCGCTTATCCCCGATAATATCGACAACAAAAACAATAACTCCGACTGGATGTTGAGCCCAATTTTATGGCAGTCACACTTTTTCGAAAGAAAAAATCCAAAGACCCGGTCTCTGTAGATATGGCAAATAAGCAGAAACGCTACGAGGCCCTGGTTAACGCCCTGCACGGTGACTTATACCGCTATGCATACTGGCTTTGCCACAGCCCCGATATAGCAGAAGACCTGGTACAGGAGACTTTCCTTCGCGCCTGGCGATCTTTGGATTCGTTAAACGATGAAAAAGCCGCCAAAAGTTGGTTATTCACGATCCTCCGTCGTGAAAACGCCCGCAGGTTCGAAAGGAAACAGTTAGACGTGGTGGATATTGACGATCAGCCTGTGGCTGATGTGCATTCAGTATCGACAGAACAAGACACTGAAAACCATCTGCTTAGACGCCAGATAGAGATGCTGGCCCCTGAGTACCGAGAACCTCTGATATTGCAGGTGTTGGGAGGGTTCAGTGGAGATGAGATTGCTGAGCAGCTAGGGCTGAACAAAAACACGGTGATGACTCGCCTGTTCCGTGCCCGTAACCAGTTGAAAGAAGCGCTCGAGCGAAACGAAATTAAGCGAGGTCGTAGCAATGGATGATCTGGAGTTAAGAAGGCGACTTTATGCTGCTCCCAATGAGCAGGATGACGAGATCCGCGCCGCCTTGGCATCATCCCCTCAGAATCAGCAGTTTGCTGACGAGTTGAAGCAATTGGATAGCAAGCTGGCTGATGCCATGAAGGTACCTGTGCCGGAAGGATTGGCTGACCGCATTATTCTCAGTCAGTCGATGGAGCAATTCCGACAAGAGCGAAAACGTACCCGTGTGCATTTGGCATTGGCGGCGTCTGTTGCCTTTGCGGTGGGCATCAGTTTCAGTCTGCTTAAAGGCACGCCGAAACACGAATTCGATATAGTAGAGCATGCTCTAGCCCATGTTTATGGTGAACAGGACCATTTGGGTGATATTGATGAAGGGCTGAGGTTCCAGCAAGTTAACAGCAAACTGGCCAAATGGGGTGGCTCACTGAATAAAGATATCGGACATATCTATTTTGCCAACTTCTGTGATTTTGATGGCACACGTTCACTTCACCTGATTGTCGACGATGACCAGGGGCAACGTGTCACCGTATTCTTCGTGCCTGACGATCAGTCACCGGCCGAAGAGGTGTTCACTGATGGCAAGATGAACGGGAAAGTGCATCACTTTCCTAAATCGAAAGGTCATGGCATGAGCATGGTGGTGTTGTCGTCACCCAACGCAAACCTAGATAACGTTGAAGCCAAGCTTGAGAAGTCCCTGAAGTGGGAATCCATTTAAGTTTCGATGCCTATTGATATCTTGAGTGAAAAAACGCGGCAATGCCGCGTTTTTTTATTCACTAATAATTTTATCACTACGCTTGATAATCTTCAGGCGCGAGCAACATATCCAAATGCATCACACCGCCGTCATCATACGGTTCACTGACCACCTCAAAACCAAAGTGCTGGTAGTAATCCACCAAAGCTTCCTGAGCCGAAATCTTGATGCTTTGTTTTGGAAAGTGGCGGTGCAGCCAATCAAGGCCTTTTTCTATCAGAACTTTTCCGGTACCACCGCCCCTGGCCTCTTTGGCCAATACAATGCGGCCCAGAACCGGATACTTGCTATGGCATACGCCCGGCGGCGTGAGTCTGGCGTACCCCCGCAGCTCCCCCTGCTCTGTCATCAATAGATGGTGGCAGCCGGGATCGGCATCATCGATATCTAGGTAGAGACTGTTTTGCTCCAGCATAAATACTTCCTGCCTGAGCTGTAGCAGAGCCAAAAGCTGCAGTTTATCCAATTCATCAAAACTTAAGATCGACCAATCGTACTTTTGCATGACGCGCCCTTTCTGGCAGGAAACTGGCAGAGAGCCAGTTGGGTTGTTAGCATGTGATGAACAATAACGACAATGAAGTGCCTCATGCAACTTGATACGCCGCTCCTCACCACATTTATAGCCTACCTGATAATTACGCTTTCGCTTGGTGTCATCGCCTACAAACTTACCTCGAATCTGAGTGACTACATTCTTGGTGGGCGCAAGTTAGGTCCTGCCGTGACGGCATTGAGCGTTGGTGCGTCAGATATGAGTGGCTGGTTATTGATGGGACTGCCAGGCGCAGTTTACCTCAGCGGTCTCAACCAAGCCTGGATTGGTATCGGGCTCGTTGCAGGCGCTTACATCAACTGGTTGCTGGTAGCGGGCAGATTGAGAACCTTCACCGAAAAAGCGGGGAACTCACTCACTCTGCCTGATTTTCTGGAGCACAGATTTAACGACAGTTCAGGCATCTTGCGCGTCGTTTCTGCTGTCACCATTCTGGTGTTTTTTACCTTGTATGTCTCATCGGGTATGAAAGCGGGCGCCGTGCTGTTTGAGCAGGTACTGAATGTGCCCTACACCACCGCACTCTGGGTAGGCGCTTTGATCATTGTCGGTTATACCTTTGTCGGCGGCTTTCTTGCCGTTAGCTGGACGGATTTTTTCCAGGGATGTTTGATGCTGCTGGCACTGTTAATTGTCCCGTGGGTCGCGATTCAGGCCGATGGCGGAGTGTCTGCAACTTGGCAAGCCTTGCCGCCTGCGCATCAGGATATCTGGCATGAAACCAGTTTAATAGGCATTGTATCCCTTCTTGCCTGGGGCTTAGGTTATTTTGGTCAGCCACATATTCTTGCGCGCTTTATGGCGATCGAATCGGCCAAACATCTGCCTACAGCTCGTCGAATTTCTATGTCATGGATGATCCTATCGCTAATTGGCGCCCTGCTGGTTGGCCTTGCTGCCCAGGTTTACTTCCATGACCAGCCTTTGGAAAATGCCGAAACCGTCTTCATCGTCCTCAGTAAAACACTCCTCAACCCTTGGGTCGCAGGCATTATCGTAGCCGCAATTTTAAGTGCGGTGATGAGTACTATTGATTCCCAGTTGCTGGTGAGTTCAAGTGTAGTGACAGAGGACTTTTATCGCCGCTGGCTTCGACCTGAAGCCAGTGACAAAGAGCTGGTATGGGTTGGCCGAGGCGCGGTGATCGCAGTCTCCATTCTAGCCATACTTCTGGCTGCAGATGAAGACAGCACCGTATTAGCGCTGGTCAGCTACGCATGGGCTGGCTTTGGCGCCAGTTTTGGCCCAACACTGCTACTTGCGCTGTTCTGGCGGAGATACACCAAGCTTGGCGCAATCACCTCATTAGTATCTGGTGCACTGACAGTGGTGATTTGGAAACAACTAGAGGGCGGATTGTTTGATCTCTATGAGATCGTCCCAGGCTTTATCATTGCCCTGTTACTAGGTGGCTTGATCAGCAAGTGCAGCAATCCTCCTTCGGACAGCCACCAGCTTTTCAGTTCAAATAATGAGCGTTCAGCTTAATTATTAAACAGTGACAGCCGTTTGCTATTGCAAATGGCTGTGCCTATCTGCATAGTCCCCATCCTCACAAAAGTGGCGCTTCAAAGTTGGCACTTTTCTCCAGAAAGATAAGCTGGCGCAAAGACGCGGGCACAGATAAAAAGTAATCAGAGTCTCCAATGAAACTAGTACGTAATACGGCCAGTGTGGCACTGCTCGGCCTGTTTTCCAGTCAACTGTCTGCCGCTGGATTCCAGCTGCACGAGCACAGCGCCAATGGATTAGGTCGAGCATTTGCCGGCGAAGGTGCCATCGCCGAGAACGCCGCTGTAATCGCACGCAACCCTGCTGCAATGACCGTGTTTGACAGTGCACAGCTTTCGTTTTCGGGTACCTACATCAATCCCGAAGTAGATATCAAAGGGCATACGGTGAATCACTATGGCGAGCTATACAACGGTGCCGCCACAGCCGTAAACAATGCAGTGCCAGGTGCGAACCTGAGTATGGTCGAAACAGAATTTGATGCATCTCAGCGAGACATTGCCCCTGACGCATTTATTCCAACTTTCTTCTATCTGCGCCCAATCAATGAGCGCTGGTACTGGGGCTTTGGCGCATTCTCTAACTTTGGTCTGAGTACCGAGTACGGCAGCAGCTCAAACACCAGTGAATTCGCTGACAAAGCGGAAGTGATCACCATCAACCTGAACCCAAACATCGCTTATAAGATTAACGAGCAATGGAGCATTGGTGGTGGTATCAACTTCGTCTATGCCGATGCTGAGATTGGTAGCTCAACACCCGCTTATATGGACGACTATGTCCAGCCAATCATGGAATACAACCAGATCGCGGAAGGCATTGGCGCACCTCAGCTACTGCCAGTGCCAGGAAACGCAACAATCCTAAGGGTAAGCGGAGATGACTGGGGCTACGGCTGGAACATTGGTGTGTTATGGGAGCCTGTAAAAGGAACCCGCATCGCTTTGAGCCACCGTTCAGAAGTCGAGTTGGAGCTTGATGGTAAAGCGGAATCAGACCTCTCTGCAGACCTCAATCGAGACGGCAGCCTTGACCTTGATCTTCCTGCAATCAGTGAACTGGCCATTCATCACGAACTCGACCACCAATGGTCGGTACAAGCCAGCGCTGTTTATACCCAATGGGGCAGCTTTGAAAAACTTGAAGCCAAATTGGACGGCATTGATGAGCCAGTGCATATCAAAGACGAATACTGGGATCACAGCTGGCGCTTGGCCGCGGGGGTAACATACAAGGTGTCACCTAAGTGGACGCTCCGCGCTGGTTACGCCTACGATGAAACTCCGGTGGATAGTAAACGCCGCAGCCTGAGCATCCCTGATACCGATCGTCAGTGGTATACCGCGGGAACAACTTATCAATGGGACGAAAATATTTCCATTGATGTCGGTTACGCGTATCTCCATGGCAGAAAAGTAGACGTTAATGAAGAGTTTGGCTTAACAACGACAAACCCGAATACGGGCGACGCTATCCATATTCCAGTCAGCAGTTATCAGGGCCATCTGGAAACCGCTGACGCACATATATTCTCTGCACAAATGAACTACAGCTTCTAACGCTTGCTGATTGTTTATTGATTTGAATAGCCCGCTTTGATGCGGGCTATTCAATTAATGGCAATATATTTCTTTCTAACTCTGGAATCGCAACTTCTACCGCTTTTTTTCCCGCGGCAATGGCTTCATCTGCCCGATGAAACTCCATAATGCCAAAATCAGCCATTAAAGGGGCAATTAAACTGTCTGCCGGGTCTCCCGCCATGCGGGCTCGAGTTAATCGATCCTGCATAATGTTTAATGAGTTTGAGAACACTCCCAGAATGCTGGGGGAACGGACCTCATCAGAGGAAGAGCGCTTCATAGCCTGTTGAAAATAATTCCGACCACTTTCCAACATATTCTTAAAGCCAGCATTTAAGCCGTTTCTGGGTGGCAAATCGCTTTCTTCCTCAGGTACTTGCTGTGCCTCAGGGGTTGCGATCGCTGTTGTTGGCCCTCGATACTGCTGCGCAGCTTTGACATTGTTATCACCATTGAGGTTAATCGCTATCACCAAATCAGCCCCCATGGCTCTGCATAGAGAAACCGGTACAGGGTTAACCAAAGCACCATCGATCAACCATCGTCCCTGGTACATTTTTGGTGAAAACAACACGGGCATGGCGCAGGACGCTTTAACCGCGCTGATAAGATTTCCATCCTGAAGCCAAACTTCGCGGCCACTATGAAGCTCTGTGGCTACCGCACCAAATTTTTTCGCCAGCGATTCAAACCTGTGTTCACCGATAAGCTCTGCGGCTTCATTAAACACTTTTTCACCCGCCAGTAATCCTCCTTTATTGAGTGAGACATCAAATCGGCTGATAACTCCCCACTGGGAAAAATCTCTGACCCACTGCTCAAACTGATCAAGCTTATGATTGCAATACGCAGCCCCCACTAACGAGCCGATAGAACACCCAGCCACAACATCTGGATGAACCCCCAACTCTGCCAGCGCTTTGATTACGCCAATATGTGCCCAACCTCTGGCAGCACCGCTGCCCAATGCCAAGCCAACTTTTACATTTGGATACACTGTTCTTGTCATTCAGATAAGTCCCTTTAGTTTCTCATCTTACCGATCACAAAATGGTAGTGGTACTAATGCGTCGCTACCTAGTTTGGATTAGATTAGCGACAATGTTGTTATCCGAGGTCATATCGGCTTTTCATGTTTTCCTATGTTGCTCGCCAACCCATTTTAAATCGAGACAAAGCCCTAGTCGGCTACGAGTTGCTATTTAGAGATAGTTTGGAGAATGTTTTCCCGAACATCGACCCTCACGAAGCAACCACCAAGCTACTGGCTGGCAGCCATTTCCATCTGGGTATCGATGAATTAACAGGCCAGGTCCCTGCGTTTATCAACTTTCCTGAAATGTCTCTCTTGGTAAAAGTGCCAGAGCTACTGCCTAAAGAGCAGGTAGTTATCGAGCTACTGGAAAATATTGCACCCAGTGATGAAATAGTCACTGTATGTAAAGCGTTAAAGAAAAAAGGTTATCGCATCGCACTGGATGACTTTGTATTAAGTCAGCACTGGTTACCGGTATTGCCTTATGTCGATATGGTAAAAATCGACTTTCGCTCCACGGGTATCAATGATATTCAGAAGACCTGTGATGCGTTGGAAAAATACGATATCAAGTTACTTGCCGAGAAAGTTGAGACTCATGATGAGTTTAACTTCGCGATGACACTTGGTTTCGATTATTTCCAAGGCTACTTTTTTTCTGCTCCTGAAGTCGTCAAAACACGTGCACTCAAACCAAACGAAGTTAACTTAGTAGAGTTGTTATCGAAGCTGGGGCAAACCCAATGTGACTTTAACGAACTGGAAACCATTATTCAGCGTGACGTCTCGTTGTCCTACAAACTCCTGCGCTATGTAAACTCATCGTTCTTCAATCGCCGACGCGAGATCAACTCAATCCGTCAGGCGTTGGTTTATTTGGGCGAAGATGACATTCGCAAATTCATCGCACTGATCGCCGCGGCGAACCTGAGTGAAAACAAGCCCAGTGAACTGATTCGTTTGTCTATCACTCGCGCTCGCTTCTGTGAGTTGGTTGCGATGCAAAAAGCCCCCGATTACGCCTCTAAAGCCTTTTTGCTCGGACTGTTCTCTCTTATTGGTGCCATTCTGGATGAGCCATTAGAAAAAGTGCTGTCTAAACTACCATTATCAGACGATATTAAATCCGCTCTGCTTAATAACGAAGGCGAGTTAGCGAATTATCTGGCTCTGATCCTGGACTACGAACGTGCAGTTTGGGATGGCGTCAGTTCACTATCACACAGCTTAGGTGTCGACTCGGGGCAATTACCCGAGTTCTACCGGGATGCGATAGGCTGGAGTAATAGTTTAATTGATTAGAAAAGGCGCGATCTATCGCGCCTTTTTACTTTACCCTAAATTCATGTTTCTAAATTTAACCACACATTCTCTTGGTGAATTAACCAACCACCAGTAGCCCATATTTCCAAAACAAATTCGGTTTTGTGATCTCTTTGGCAAATAACTTGCACCAATAAAAATCTTCTTTATTATATTTAATTAGTAATCTCCACCGACATAATCCGTAACTAAGGAATATACATGAGCGATTTTTTGAAAATTCTGAGCCATTCTCGCCGTCTGAAAACTGCGACAGAAGAACTAAGCGTCGAGCAATTAAATGAAGTGAAGGATAAGCTTCAGAAGATAATTGATGATCGCGCTGCTGCTGAAGAAGAAGCACGTAAAGCTAATGCGGAAAAAATCGCCAAAATTGAAAAATACCGTGAAATGCTGGCTGCAGATGGAATCGCTCTTGATGACCTTTCAGAGGGTGCAGTGGCTAAGCCAAAAGCGAAGCGTGCACCACGCCCAGCAAAATATGAGATCTGGAATGATGCTGGCGAACGTATAACCTGGACAGGCCAAGGCCGTATGCCAAACGTATTCAAAGTACGTGTTGATGCTGGCGAATCTCTTGATAACTTCCTTATCAAATAAATTCGCTACCTATAAAAAAACCTGCCGATTGGCAGGTTTTTTTATTTCTGATCTTAAAAAGCTAATTATCGAACCAGGTATTGGCATCCTGGGGAAGCGGTAAAACCCTGTCGATGACAAAGACGGAGGGATCCTCTTCCAATCGAATAAATTGGCCACCTCGCTCTTTGTCTAACGCGCCGACAAGGATCTCTTTTTCATACTCTTCACCGGCTCTGATCACCACTTTCCAAGCGCTGCCTTCTTCCTCGCCCGGCACATTCATTTTCAGTGGCACATAGTTACGAGGCAAACTCGTCTCCGCAGCAATGACTTTGGCTTTTGCCAGTTGCTGGACCAGATTAGCCAGAGGCATGATTGCGACCTTTCTTCCGGTGCTTTCATCTTGCCAGCCTTGAGCAACTTTTTTAGCAAGAATCAACGACTCTCCCTCAGAGTTGATTACTTCCACCGAGGTTATTTTGTCGGAGCCTAATTGAAGCTCAGGCAAAAAGCGTCTCTCAACAGGTTTGTCATCACCGCCAATAATCTGAAGTATGGCAGCCATCAAAACTGCAATACCCAAAGAAAACAACATCAACTGCTTACGCTTCATTGCCATTTTTTCTCCAAATCAGGCTGTGACAGAGGCGGCGCAAAGTATACGCGTTTATTAAAGCTAGTTGCAGCCATTATTGTTGACGCGCAAAATAGCAGTTCAATCATTAAGCTGGAATTAAAATGCGCGTATTGCTTGTCTCAGTCATGGCTGTCATCGGTTTGACCGGCTGTGCTGAGAACTACACTTTCAGTACCAATCTGGACCAAGAGAACTTTCAGGAGTATTACCGGGCTTCATCCGTGAAGGTTTATCAACAAAGCGACTTGGCCTCTTTGAAATACGATAAGTTAGGCCCCGTGCAAGGGGAGAGTTGCAGAAACAAAGCTGATCTCCCTCCCGCGCAGGCCAGCGACGCAAGGACTCAGGCTCGGCGAAGCACCGCCGAGATGGGAGGCAATGGCGTCGTTTTTTCTAACTGTGTAACACTGATAGAAGACGACGCTCTTCCTGGCTGTATCGATAGCGTGATCTGCACCGGAATCGCCCTCCGGGTTGATAGTGAATCAGAAGAGTAGTCCCAATGTCTGACATCACGCTGTCACCTGTTGCCGTCATTCGAACGCCTTACAAACAAAAGTTCGCCGTCCCCAGACAGCCCGGCTTGGTTAAAGCGGCCAAAGCGGAACTGGAGTTTCTGCCACCGTACGACAATCCAGAGTGTGTTCGCGGCATCGAAGAGTTCAGTCACCTCTGGTTATTGTTTCGCTTCCATCACACGGCAGACAAAGGCTGGAGCCCATTGGTGCGCCCTCCCCGCCTCGGTGGCAATAAACGCATAGGCGTATTTGCGACCCGTTCAACATTTCGGCCCAATGCCATGGGGCTTTCAGTGGTTAAGCTGCTGGGCGTGGAAATCACCAAAGGAAAAACAAAGTTGATTCTGGAAGGTGCAGATCTGGTAGACGGTACCCCGGTATTTGATGTTAAACCCTACCTTCCCTACTCAGACGCTCATCCAACCGCCAGCGGTGGCTATGCTGACGACCGGCCTGATACGGGAATGACTATCGAGTTCTCTTCAGCCGCGTATAAGCAGCTCGCCCACCATCAGCAACGATTGCCGGAACTGAAAGCACTGATTGAGCAGGTATTACAGCAAGATCCCAGACCTGCATACAAGCAAGGGCTTGAAGGCAAACAGAGCTTTGGCATGTCACTGTATGACCTCAATATCAAATATTGGGTGGATGGCCAAATAACCCACGTTACAGAAATAAGCACAATCACTGCAGACACCAACTAATGATAACTCCCAGCGCTGAGCAATATCAGCAACAGCACAAACGCCGATTGTCCTATATGCCCTGGCTCTACTTTCGGCTGAAAGCAAAACATCTGGCATGGGCTAAACCTTGGCAAGAGGGCGTACAAGCTCACCTGTGTGCAGTCGAGACTGTTAGCGTTGGGGAAAATAGTTTTATTGCTCCTGAAGCCAATCTATTTGCGGAACCAGGACGGGCTATCTCTATCGGCAGCCATAGCGCTATCGCCGCCGATAGCTTTATCCATGGCCCAATCCAGATTGGCGACCACGTTGGCATCAATCATGGCTGCTCATTTGATGGCGGCAGTGCAGGGATCACCATTGGCAGTCATTGCCGCATAGCCAGTGGTGTCGCTATCTACGCGTTTGATCATGGTATTGCGCCCAATGCCATGGTGCACGAGCAAGCGGTGACGTCCATAGGCGTCTCTATCGGTGAAGATGTCTGGATAGGTACACGAGCAATGATCAGGGACGGCGTGACCATAGGCAATCATGCCGTTATCGGCATGGGTGCTGTTGTCACCAAAGATGTTGCGCCCAATGCCATCGTTGCCGGTAATCCGGCGAAACCTATTGGTGACCGTCGCGACAAAGCGGACGCTCACCTACTCGAATCTAATTTCAAAAATAACTGAGAGTCCTGTTTTGATATCACCTCGCTTTCCAGCCCTGCTTTCAAGCCTATTTATCGCCGGTAGTCTTATATCCCAACCGCTAAGCGCGAAAGAAGCTGAGCTACCACCGCTACCTGAACCTGTGGCTAACAACGCAATAGCAAAAGTAGAGACCAAGCGTGGTACCTACTTTATTTCACTGATGGGACTAGGCAAAGGAAAAACATACAAAGATGTGCACGCCCGCGGCTGGCGCCTTGCTCTCAACGATCATCCTTTGCGTTGGCAGCCCACCAAGCCTGTACCCGCATCGCTTGAGCTCAGTGGCAGACTGGCATCTATCGCTGTCAGCTTACCCGGCGAGTTGTTGCTATTTGGCGGCTACACAGTAGCGGCAGACCATTCGGAAATCTCATCTCCAGACGTATACAGTTACAAACCTGATAGCGACACTTATGTGCAACTACCCGATATGCCCACCCCGGTAGACGATGCCGTGGCTCTGACCTACCAGGACAAATACATTTATCTGATAAGCGGTTGGCACAACCATGGCAACGTTAATTTGGTTCAACTGTTCAACCGCGAAACCAAACAATGGTCACTCGCAACCCCTTTCCCTGGCGCTCCCGTATTTGGCCACGCTGGCGG
This sequence comes from Corallincola platygyrae, assembly GCF_039544265.1. Lineage (NCBI taxonomy): Bacteria > Pseudomonadati > Pseudomonadota > Gammaproteobacteria > Alteromonadales > Psychromonadaceae > Corallincola > Corallincola platygyrae. Next base: position 36,218 of record NZ_BAABLI010000033.1, read on the forward strand.
TATTGTCGATAACCAACTGGTGATTTGTGACGGCGTAAAAGTCGCTGCGGTTGTCGATGGCAAACGTCAGTTTGCTGCTGAACGCGCCTGCTACCAAGGAACGATTTCAACAGAAGATCCTGCGGAAATTCACTGGCAAGCACTTGCTCACTTCGACGGTGAAGCCCGCTATCGTATGGCTGCAGTTGGCGCGCCTGAGCTGGGCGGCATCTTATTTGTGGGCGGCTCAACCAACCCATACAACTATGAGGGGATAGGCTATGACGGCGTTCCCGCACCGGCATCAGCTCAGGTAGATCTTTACGAGTTTGCGACTGGACAATGGAAGCAACTTTCCCCGCGCACGGTGCCCTCTATGGACCATAGAGGTTTGCTGTTCTGGCAGGGGCAATACTGGACGCTGGGTGGTATGAATGGGCAACAACAGGTCATTGATACAGTAATACCTTACCTGCCGCGATAGTAGGCTTTTTTGCAACCGTCACGGTTGCTACAATAGCGCCAATTTTTTTAACTCCAACTTTCGGAAAATCGATGCGTACCACACAGTACCTGCTATCCACATTAAAAGAGACGCCTTCCGATGCAGAAATCATCAGCCACCAGCTGATGCTGCGTGCAGGCATGATCCGCAAACTTGCTTCTGGCCTTTACACCTGGCTACCCACTGGCCTGCGCGTGCTGCGCAAGGTTGAAAAGGTTGTGCGAGAAGAGATGAACCGCGCAGGTGCCATCGAGGTATCCATGCCAGTAGTTCAGCCAGCAGATCTTTGGCAGGAATCAGGTCGCTGGGATCAATTTGGTCCAGAGTTGCTGCGTATCAACGACCGCCATAGTCGCCCGTTCGCTTTGGGCCCGACTCACGAAGAGGTGATCACCGAACTGGTACGCAAAGAAGTTAGCAGCTACAAACAGTTGCCACTTAACCTGTATCAGGTACAAACCAAATTCCGTGACGAAGTTCGACCGCGTTTCGGGGTCATGCGTGCTCGCGAATTCCTGATGAAAGACGCCTACTCTTTCCACCTCAGCGATGAATGTCTGGAAAAGACCTACCAGCGCATGTTCGAAGCCTACTGCCGTATCTTCGAGCGTCTTGGTCTTGAGTTCCGCCCAGTACTGGCAGACACAGGCTCTATTGGTGGTAGTCTGTCGCACGAGTTCCACGTTTTGGCTGAGTCTGGCGAAGATGCCATCGCCTTTGCCAGCGGCAGCGACTACGCTGCCAACATCGAAATGGCCGAAGCAGTTGCACCAGAGACTGAGCGTGCAGCGCCTGGCGAAGAGATGAAACTGGTCGATACACCAAACGCCAAAACTATCGAAGAGCTGGTAGAGCAGTTTGGCCTGGCTATCGAAAAGACAGTGAAAACGCTGTTTGTTAAAGCGACTGAAGAGAGCGAAGCGCCACTGATTGCTCTTATGGTTCGTGGTGATCACGAACTTAACGAAGTGAAGGCTGAGAAGCTGGCAAATGTAGCCGTACCTCTCACCTTTGCCACCGAAGAAGAGATCCGTGCCGCAGTAGGTGCAGGTCCTGGTTCACTGGGCCCTGTTGACCTTTCGCTACCAGTCGTTGTTGACCGTGCAGTTGCCGTAATGTCTGACTTTGGTGCGGGTGCAAACCAGGATGACAAACACTACTTTGGTATCAACTGGGAGCGCGATGTCGCTCTGCCAGAAGTTGCCGATCTGCGTAGCGTGGTTGAAGGTGACCCTAGCCCAGATGGCCAGGGTACCCTCTCTATCAAACGCGGTATCGAAGTGGGTCATATCTTCCAGCTGGGCACCAAGTACAGCGAAGCGATGAAGGCGGGTGTACTCAACGAGCAAGGTGCTCATCAGGTATTGAACATGGGTTGTTACGGTGTGGGTGTATCCCGTATCGTTGCCGCTGCTATTGAGCAGAACCATGACGACAACGGCATCATCTGGTCTGACGGTTTAGCACCGTTTAATGTCGCCGTACTGCCAATGAACATGCATAAATCAGCACGGGTTAAGGAAGTCGCTGACAAACTCTACACTGGCCTACAGGATGCCAATGTCGATGTGTTGTTCGATGACCGTAAAGAGCGTCCGGGTGTTATGTTTGCGGATATGGAGCTTATCGGTGTTCCGCACTGTTTGGTGATCGGCGAGCGCAACCTGGACGAAGGCGTGGTTGAATACAAGAACCGTCGTACGGGTGAAAAGCAAAAGATAGCGATCGATGAGGTGCAGTCTTTTATTCAGCAACAACTTGCTTAAATAGCTGACTGAATTTCAATGCTGAAAAGGCGGCCTGATGGCCGCTTTTTTTTGTTTCCAGAGCCTGGGTTCAAGAGTGATAACTTTAGATAATCCATCAAGTAATCAGATAGCTAGCTTGCACGCTGGCTCACATCCCAATCTGATATCCGGTCTATACTCGACTCATAATCATTAGAAACTGGTAACAAGGGAGTGGTCGTTGGCCAAGGCAGCTACACAGCCAACTTGCGCGTTATTACTTACTGGCGGCGGCGCCCGAGCTGCGTATCAGGTTGGCGTGTTGAAAGCCATCGCGTCGCTTTATCCCAGAAACCACGCTATTCCATTTCCAATTATCTGTGGCACTTCCGCAGGAGCGATCAACGCCACCGCTATCGCCTGTTACGCCTCTTGCTTTCATCTCGGTGTGAGAAAACTTGAATGGGTATGGAAGAACTTCCGCATTAACCAGGTGTATCGAACGGATTCAGTGGGCGTGTTTGGCCACCTGATTTCTAACATCATGGCCAATTTTAAGGCTGATTACGCCTATAAAAAACCAGTGTCACTTTTGGACAACTCCCCTCTCAGGGGGCTGTTGGAACAGGTTCTGGAATACAAACGCATAGACAGAAATATATTGAGCGGCGCGCTGAAGGCGCTCTCCGTAACCGCCTCCTGCTATACCACAGGTGACTCAATCAGTTTCTTTCAAGACAATCAGTTACGGCATGGCTGGCAACGTGCACGGCGCAAGGGTGTACCAACCATTATCAATAACCAGCATCTGCTGGCGTCTTCTGCTATTCCCGGTATTTTTCCATCCGTAAGAATTAACCAAGCGTATTACGGCGACGGATCAGTGCATCAGTTGGCCCCCCTGAGCCCGGCAGTGCATTTAGGCGCGGATAAACTATTCGTTATCGGGGTGGAGAAGCCCCAAACATCTCCCATAAAGCCAAACCCAACTCACCACCCGAGTCTGGCGACTGTTGCAGGTCACCTGCTGGATACGGTGTTTGCTGACACCTTGAATTCCGACCTGGAACGATTGCACAGGGTCAATAGTACGCTGGATAAAGTATCTTTCCGCGAATTAGATAATCTCGACTTAAAACGCATTGAGACGCTGGTCATCAACCCCAGTCATGACTTTCGGCGCATTGCACTGGAGTACTTTGAGCAAATGCCGCTCACAACCCGAGCGCTGTTACGCCTGTTTGGCGTACATAAACGCTCTGAATCAAGCCTGGTTAGCTATCTTTTGTTCGACAAAGGGTACTGCCAGAAATTGATAGAGCTCGGTTATCAGGATGGACTGGCGCAGAAAACTCAAATCAAAAGTTTTTTACAGCCAAGGTAAAGCCCCCTCAATCAACGCGATTATCTCGCCCAGCCAGGCCACGTTTTATAGGCGGCAACCACTTGCCCCTTTGTAAAAACAATCGGCAAGAATACTCATAAACCAACGTCAAAAGATTGCCGCACACAGCTAAACACAACGCACAAACAACAGCATGCCTATGTAAACAAAGGGGTTATTACATTAGGCACTTTTTTTGCAGATACTCAGACAGATGATGTAGGAGTGTGTTGTGGAAAATCTCTATCTAATTGAAAGTCACAGTGTCAGCGAGGCGGATTTTCGTCGTGCAGCGTATATTCCGCCATTTTCGGCAGATGAGCTGCTCGATAGTGAAAACTTATCTGAGCGCCTGCAAACGACCCTTGAAATTGAAGAGCTGTTGGAGATCTTTGCTGAGTTTGCCGCTAGCCAGGTAAATTTTGCCAGCATGACATTTCACAGAACCGACTTTAAACACGTTGTTGCCTATACAGATCATTCCAAGTTTGCCCACCACTTTGCATTGGCGATAGCCGGCCGGCAGCTGGGCCATATCTGTTACAACACGCTGACAGCGTTGTCACCGCTGCAGCTTGAGCAGTTGGCCAGATTACACAGGCAACTGGTATATCCGTTGAAAAACGCAGTGACTTTTCTTGAACTGAAACAGTCCGCACTAAAGGATGGTCTGACAGGACTGGGAAACCGCTGTGAGTTTGAAGACATTCTGCCGCGGCAGCTGGCTCAGGCTCAGCGCAGTGGCATCAAATTACACCTAATGGTGCTCGACCTAGACAAGTTCAAACAGATTAATGACAAAGAGGGCCACTTGGTTGGCGATGAAGTGCTGACCAGCTTTGCCCGGGTGATCAAACGTTCAATTCGTGAATCAGACAGCGCATTTCGTTTAGGTGGGGACGAGTTTGTCATTTTGCTTTTTGATGGTGACGAAGAAGTACCTGCAACGATCAATCAACGCATACAGGATGGCATGAGAAGCGACTCAACCCTGAGGAAGCTCAAGGTATCCACCAGTATTGGCTGCGCGCGCTTCCGCCCCGCAGACAGTATGCGCACGCTATTTGAACGAGCTGACAGAGCCTTGTACCAAGCTAAGGCGGCAGGCAGAAATTGCCTTAAAATCGCCTGATAAACGAGGCAAACACTCTCCAAGGCCAACGGATTGGCCTCTCCTTTGTGCTACAGACTCGCTTCCAGATTAACGTTAACCCCTTGACCGGCGACTTCAACAAAGGGCTCGCACACAAACAATCCCACCACAGCAGCCAATTCCTCACCGTAGAAAAGCAAAGGCACCTGATCCCTTAACCAGGGCGGTACGCCATACTCATGAAGCAGTTTCTTAAGAGACCGACTGCCAGAGCGGCCTGCGGGTTTACATTGAATTGAAGTAGCAGGAGAGCGAAACCTGACTGTCACCACCTCTGCGTCACTCAGCGGCAGGCGCAAACCAATCGATGAATCGCTCTTTACTTTGTCAGCGTGCAACCAACCGAGACTGCAAGGTAATTTAAGTGGCTCAGACATATCCCAACAAATGACCTCGTTACTCAAATCAGACACAGGCTGAGGCTCAACTAACCACAGCAAGTCGCGATATCGACGCACAACCCATCCCTCGCCCTGTAGTTCTGGCGACGCGTCTGCGCGCGCATACAACAAATCGGGTAAGGCAGACGTAAGCTTCGCTTCGTTAGGCATCAGAGCACGATGCAACTTTAACCAACCTCGAAACAGTGCGCGTTGTTTCAACGTTGATTGATCTCGTAGATAAATGACTGACAACTGCCCGGGTCTTTCTGACTGGCCTGGAACTCCGCCCATGGCTCGCATTAAGTCATCCTGAAGCAACTCATCCACTAATTGCTCTTGTTCGGTACACAGTTTTGCGCTGCGGGAGATGGTGGCATCGATGGCCGGCCATCGTGTCCGAAGCAGAGGCATTATCTGATGGCGTAAAAAATTACGGTCAAAGCCTTGGTCAAAATTACTTTCATCTTCCACCCAGGCGATCGATTTAGTGGCCAAATACGCCTCTAAGCCCTGCCTGCGAACCTCCAAAAGCGGCCTGCCTACCCACAACCCCTCTCTTACTTCAGAGATCGATGCCATCGCTGCCAATCCAGTTGGCCCTGAGCCGCGCTGAAGCCTCAACAGAAAGGTTTCAGCCTGATCATCCTGATGGTGCCCTGTTAACAGTAGTTCGTTGGATGAAACGGTCTCCTGCAACGCTTGGTAACGCGCAGCGCGTGCTTCCTGTTCCAGGCTGAGGCGAGCGCCCTGCCTCGGAATAACGTGACGAACGGCCAGCTCAATGTCTAGATGTTCACACAGTGATTGGCAGCTGTTTTCCCAATCTGCCGCATTCTTACTTAAGCCATGATTAATATGCACAGCTTTGATTGGTAGTTGCAACCAGCCTTGACGACGAGCATCCGCAACCAGATACAGTAGAGACACCGAGTCCAAGCCACCGCTTAACGCAACCCAAAGACAATCGGGCTGGCGGGTAGCAATCAAGTAATTCAGTGAGGATTCAAATGCTGACTTCAGTTCCATAACAGGCAGTGTACTCAGCTACCGGTTGTAATGACAGGTGCAAAAAATAGCGTGATAACAAGAACAATGATAAGCGTGATAATAAGAGAGAAGAAATCATAATTCGTAAGATCAAAAATGGGCGCCTAAGCGCCCATCTATCTACCTGGCCATGTTACTTGGTGGCAGTTTAGCAGTAACCGTAGCCCATCAGGCGCTGGTAGCGCTCTTCAAGTAACTGGTCCGTGCTCATCCCTTTTAATACCTTAAGGTCTTCCAGGATCTTGCTACGAAGCGTTTCGGCCATCGTATCTGGGTGACGATGGGCGCCGCCCATAGGCTCTTCTAACACTGAATCAACCAACTTCAACTCATGCAAACGCTCTGCAGTAATACCCATGGCATCCGCTGCCAGAGGTGCTTTTTCAGCACTCTTCCACAGAATTGATGCACAGCCCTCTGGCGAAATCACTGAGTAGGTACTGTTTTGTAGCATGTTAACGCGGTCGCCCACACCAATCGCAAGCGCTCCACCAGAACCACCTTCACCAATCACGGTACAGATAATCGGTACCTTAAGGCCGGCCATCACTTTCAGATTGCGAGCAATAGCTTCACTCTGACCACGCTCTTCAGCGCCAACACCCGGGTAGGCACCTGGCGTGTCGATAAAGGTAATGATTGGCATATTGAAACGCTCAGCCTGTTCCATCAGTCGCAGCGCTTTGCGGTAGCCTTCCGGTTTGGGCATACCAAAGTTACGGCGGACCTTCTCTTTGGTTTCACGGCCTTTCTGGTGACCGATAACTACTACTGGTTGACCGTCGAGGCGTGCAGTACCACAAACAATCGCTGGGTCATCAGCAAAAGCACGGTCACCCGCTTGCTCATCAAACTCGGTAAAGATGAGAGGAATATAATCCAGGGTATATGGGCGCATAGGATGACGCGCCAACTGTGATACCTGCCAAGGGCCTAATCCAGAGAAAATCTTCTTGGTCAGCTCATCGCGCTTTTGGCGTAAACGGCTGATCTCTTCTTCCAGATCGATATCCACTTCGGTGCCTTTGGCAACCAGTTGCAGCTCTTCGATTTGCGCTTCTAACTCGGCAATCGGCTGTTCAAACTCTAAAAAATTCAAGCTCATCGCTTCTCTTACCGCAATCAGGCCTCATCCGGGAACTATAGGATGAGACGATTAAAATTCCAACTCGACCTGTTCTGCGCCGAGCATTTCTCGTAATTCGTAAAGCAGCTTATCGCTGGGCGTAACTCGCCATTGCGTACCCAACGTCAGGCGGGCCTCAGCTTCGGCTCGCGTGTAGTGCAGATTGACCGGACATACGCCTTGCCAATGTTGCTGCAGAATCTGTTGTAAACGCGTTTTGCCCTGAACATCTAATTGTGCTTGATTGACTTTTAATAACAAGCCTTTGGCATATTTTTCACGCGCTTGTGAGATGTCCATGACATCCCGGGCGGTCATTCTAAGTCCACCAGAGAAGTCATCAAAGCTGACCTCTCCTTCGACCACCAAAATGCGATCTTTCTCCAATAACTCCTGATATCTTTCAAATGCTTCGGAGAACAACATCACATCCATACGGCCGCTCTTATCATCAAGTGACAAAAGCCCCATACGATTGCCTTTTTTGGTCATCATCACTCGCACACCCAAGACAAGCCCGGATGCAACCGCAGTCTTACCCCGCCCTGTGGGTCGCAAGTCAACCAAGCGGCCTGACGCGTAGTGCTTTAGCTCTTTCAGGTAACGGTTGATGGGGTGACCAGTCAGATATAAGCCGAGCGTTTCACGCTCGCCTTCCAACCAAACCTCTTCAGGCCATTTCGGCACTTCAATAAAGTGCTGAGTCACATGTTCATGTTCACTGGCCAGCAAGCCAAACAGGTCGTCCTGACCTTGAGATTGCGCTTTATGGTGCTGGTCAGCGGCCTTTAGTGCATCAGGCAACGTCGCCATCAATGCGGCACGATGAGGGCCCAGGTTGTCCATGGCACCGGATTTGACCAGCTTCTCCAGGATCCGTTTATTGATCCGTTTAAGATCTACCCGCGCACAAAAATCGAAAAGATCCTTGAACGAACCGCCGTGCTCTCGTGCTTCGATAATCGCTTCAATTGGGCCTTCACCGACCCCTTTGACCGCACCAATGCCATAAACGATGGCACCCTTCTCGTCGACGCTGAACCGGTACTGACCTTCGTTAACGTCTGGCGGCCTGATGGTTAACCCCATGCGGTTAACTTCATCCACCAGGGTGACGATCTTGTCAGTGTTATCCATATCCGCCGACATTACGGCGGCCATAAACTCTGACGGATAGTGGGTTTTCATCCACAACGTCTGATAAGACACCAAGGCGTATGCGGCAGAGTGTGATTTGTTAAATCCGTAACCGGCGAACTTTTCCACCAGGTCAAAGATCTTCATCGCCAATTCTGGGTCGATGCCGTTATCGCTGGCGCCGCTCTCAAAGGTCGAGCGCTGTTTGGCCATCTCTTCGGGCTTTTTCTTACCCATGGCTCGACGCAGCAAGTCAGCGCCACCCAGGCTATAACCCGCCAGAACCTGGGCGATCTGCATCACCTGCTCCTGGTAGAGAATAATACCGTAGGTGGGCTCCAGGATCGGCTGCAACGACTCATGCTGGTAGGTTGCATCCGGATACGAGATATCTTCTCGACCCAGCTTACGGTCAATAAAGTTATCGACCATGCCTGACTGCAGCGGTCCCGGTCGGAACAGCGCCACCAATGCAATCATATCTTCGAAGCAGTCGGGCTTGAGGCGTTTAATCAGGTCCTTCATGCCGCGAGATTCGAGCTGGAATACCGCGGTAGTCTCTGCTTTTAGCAAGGTTTTAAAACTTGCCGGGTCATCCAGCGGGATCGATTCGATCCGCTCATCTTCCAGCCCTTGTTTTGCCCGCGTGGCATTTACCATATCCAGTGCCCACTGAATAATGGTCAGCGTACGCAGACCAAGGAAGTCAAATTTAACCAGCCCCGCGGTTTCAACGTCGTTTTTGTCAAACTGAGTAACCGGGTTCTTACCCTCGTCATCACAATAGAGCGGCGAAAAGTCCGTGATCGTCGTAGGCGCGATAACCACGCCCCCAGCGTGTTTACCAGCGTTTCGTGTTACCCCTTCAAGGATCCGCGCCATATCGATCAGCTCACGAACCTCTTCGTCAGCATCATAGATTTCGGGAAGTTTAGGTTCGACTTCAAACGCCTTTGCCAGGGTCATGCCCGGATCACCAGGCACCAGCTTTGAGATACGGTCTACGAAGCCATAGGCATGGCCAAGTACCCGGCCAACATCTCGAATCGCCGCTTTGGCCGCCATAGTACCGAAGGTAATGATCTGAGATACCGCCTGGCGACCATATAGCTCTGCCACGTGATCAATTACTTCATCTCGCCGATCCATACAGAAATCGACGTCAAAGTCCGGCATCGAAACACGTTCAGGGTTAAGGAATCGCTCGAAGAGAAGGTCAAATTCGAGTGGATCAAGGTCGGTAATTTTTAATGCATAAGCCACCAATGAACCAGCACCGGAACCCCGCCCCGGTCCCACCGGAATATTGTTGTCCTTACTCCACTGGATAAACTCGGCAACGATCAGGAAGTAACCAGGGAACCCCATCTGGTTAATAACGCCCAGCTCAATATCTAGGCGCTCATCGTATTCAGGGCGCTTCTCTGCTCGTTCTTTTTCATCAGGGAACAAAAACTCAAGTCGTTCCTCCAGCCCCTCCTCGGATACCTTGACCAGATAGTCCTCTGTCGTCAGGTCGCCCGTAGGGAAGTTAGGAAGGAAGTACTCGCCTAGGCGAACTGAAACATTGCAGCGTTTTGCAATCTCGACACTGTTGCTCAGTGCTTCTGGAATGTCGCTGAACAGTTCACACATCTCATCTTCATCACGAAGATACTGTTGTTCACTGTAGCGTTTGGGACGGCGCGGATCTTCAAGGGTAAAACCATCGTGGATTGAAACGCGCACCTCATGCGCCTCAAATTGGTCTGGTTCGAGAAACACCACTTCATTGGTGGCCACCACAGGCAATCCCATTCGCCCTGCAAGGGCAACCGCTTCATGCAGATAGGTTTCTTCTTCAGCACGCCCTGTGCGGATCAGTTCCAGAAAGTAGTTTTCTGAAAAATGCTGCTGATAAAAGGCTAAAAGCTCATCGACCAGCGCGTGGTTGCCTTTGAGCAATGCTTTACCAACATCCCCTTCCCTGGCCCCAGAGAGCAGGATGAGCCCTTCTGCGTGCTCAGCCAACCACGCCTTGTCCACCACAGCACGCCCAAGAAAATGACCCCGCTGATATGCCTTTGAAATCAATAACGTCAGATTTTTGTAACCTTCATTATTGGCGCAAAGCGCGGTCAGGCGGCACAATTCTTCAGGAAACTCTTCAACGTTAACCCAGAGGTCGGCACCAATGACAGGTTTAATACCATTGCCTTGGGTATTGCCATAGAAACGAACCAGACCACACATATTCATCTGGTCTGTCACCGCGACGGCTGGCATGCCTAACTCTTTTACCCGGTTAACGATAGGCCCTACTTTCTTGAGGCCATCGCACATGGAGAAGTCACTGTGAACGCGGAGGTGGATAAATCTTGGATCAGCAGTCATAAAAATGCTCGTTATGACATCGCGTCGATAATACGTTGAACCGGTTTAAAGCTTCGGCGGTGTTCAGGTGTCACACCCAAGGTTTGAATCGCTTCTAGGTGCTGTTTGGTCGGATATCCCTTGTGTTTGGCAATGCCATAGCCTGGGAAACGCGCTTCAAGTTCAACCATCTCTCGATCTCGCGTCACCTTGGCAACAATCGAAGCCGCGCTGATACATTCAACGGTACCATCGCCACCCACAATCGCTTCGGCGACCATCGGTAACTCAGGACAACGGTTACCATCAATCAGCACTTTTTCTGGCGTTTCAGATAAGCCAGCCACAGCGCGCTGCATCGCCAGCATAGTGGCATGGAGGATATTGAGTTGATCGATCTCCGCAACGCTTGCCCGCCCAACAGACCAACACAAAGCGCGCTCAATGATCAAATCATAAAGTGCATCGCGCTTCTTTTCAGAGAGCTTTTTGGAGTCATGTAATCCCTCAATTGGCCTGGCAGGATCAAGTATCACTGCAGCGGTTACCACATCACCTATCAGGGGGCCACGGCCAACTTCGTCCACACCAGCAATTAACATCCGTTCTCCAATAAATTCTGTACTACATCTGCGGCTCTCTCGCTGGCATTTTGCCTTAAAGTCAGATGCTGCGCTCTAAATGTCTCTGTGAGTTGTGAACAATCCTGGCTCAATTGTTTGTGCAGGGTGTCGGCAAGCGCTTCCGGTGTCGCATCGTCTTGCAGCAGCTCGGGCACCAGAGGCGCATCGGTGAGCAGATTGGGCAAAGAGACATAGTTCACTTTCACCAACCGTTTCGCGAGCCAGTAGGTCATAGCGCTCACTTTATAAGCAACAACCATGGGGCGATTCACCAACATCGCTTCCAGCGCTGCTGTTCCCGAGGCCAGCAGAATTGCATCAGATGCCGCCATGACCTCCCGGGACTGCCCATCAAAGGTGACAAACAAGCCTTTTGCACCGGGACTCTGTTCAATAAACTGCTGAAATTGTGCTTGCCGCGCTTCATTGGCTAACGGCATCGCGCAGACCAGATTTGGTAGCTTCTGTCGCAGCCGCGTGACAGTCTCGACAAACGTCGGCAACAAACGCTCCATTTCGCCGCCACGACTGCCCGGTAACACCCCCAGCACCAACGCATTTTCAGCTAAACCTAGCTTTTTGCGTGCCGCTAATTGAGAGCTATCGAGCGGAACGTCATCCGCCAACGGATGGCCTACAAATTCGCAAGCTACCTGATGTTTGTCGTAGAACGCTTTTTCAAACGGCAGCAGCGACAGCACCACATCCGTGGCTTTGTCTATCTTGAAGATACGTTTTGGCCGCCATGCCCAAACCGTCGGGCTGACGTAATGGACAGTTTTGATCCCCTGCGCTTTAAGCTTGGCCTCAACACCCAGATTAAAATCTGGCGCATCAATGCCAATAAACACATCGGGTTTGAGTGCCAGCAGCCTTTTAACCAGTTGGCTACGAACTTTCAGTAACTCAGGCAAATGTTTGATTACTTCAAACAATCCCATTACCGAAAGTGTCTCCATCGGAAACCAGGAATCAAACTCCTGCTCCAACATGCGGGGACCGCCGATGCCAACAAAGTTTGCGTTTGGATATCGTTTTTTGAGTGACTTGATAAGACCAGCGCCGAGGATGTCTCCTGACATCTCCCCGGCAACAATGGCGATATTAAAGGGGCGGTTTCCCGCCTTATCGGACAATGCCACGCTCACTGGCCAGGATGAAGTCTGAAAGCGCTTTCACTTCGGGGTGCTCTTCAGCCATTTCCTGCAAAACAGGCTTCGCTTCTTCCAAAGTGAGATTCTTACGATATACCGCCTTGTAAGCACGGCGGATAGCCATGATAGCTTCTTTGCTGAAGCCACGGCGTTTCAGGCCTTCACTATTGATACCATGGGCATGGTCATCACGACACATAACATAGGTTGGCACGTCTTTATGCACCGTTGAACCACCGGCGATAAAGGCGTGATCACCAATTTTCACAAACTGATGAAATGCCGATAGCCCGCCGATAATGGCGTGGTTACCCACTTTGATATGGCCCGCTAGTGTGACGTTGTTAGCCAGGATCACGTCATCACCGACAATACAATCATGAGCGATATGGACGTAAGCCATAAACAGGCCACGGCTACCGATTTTTGTGATCCCTTCATCCTGAACCGTACCACGATGAATAGTCACACACTCGCGGATAACATTGTCGTCGCCTATCTCCAGCTCAGTGGGCTCACCAGCATATTTTTTGTCCTGGCAATCCTCACCAACAGAGGCAAACTGGAAGATACGATTTCTTTTACCGATACGCGTCGGGCCTCTCACAACCACATGAGAACTGATCACCGTATCGTCACCGATGCTTACGTTATCTGCGATATAAGAAAAAGGACCAATCTCTACATTGGCACCAATGACTGCCGTAGGTTCAACTACAGCAGTTGGATGTATCTTAGCGGACTTGTCTATCACCCTTAGGCCTCGCGACGTGCACACATGATTTCAGCAGAACAAACTACCTGACCTTCCACCTTGGCTACACAATCGAACTTCGCCATCCCGCGACGCTCTTTTACCAGTTCCACTTCCAAGACCACAGTATCACCAGGAACCACCGGGCGCTTAAAACGCGCATTGTCACAAGATGCAAAGTAGTAGATGGTATTTTCAGTCGGCTTATCTACCGACGTTTTGTATCCCAGAATACCGGTTGCCTGAGCCATCGCCTCAAGGATAAGTACGCCTGGAAAAACCGGTTTCTTTGGGAAATGACCAGGGAAGAAGTGCTCGTTATACGTCACGTTCTTAATCGCGTGCAGCCACTTACCTGCTTCATAATCGAGAACTTTGTCGACCAAAAGAAAAGGATAACGGTGTGGTAGATGATCCAGGATATCCTGAATATCCATAGTGTTCGCGTCAGACAAAGTACGCTCCTTAAATTCTGTTAACTAATAGCGACGAATTCAGTCGTCGCCTTTCAATGCGTTCAGTTCCGATTCCAGCGCTTTAATACGCCGGTACATCTCATCCAGCTTGGGGAACCTGGCGGCATTTTTACGCCACTCTTTATTTGGCAGAGTGATGACACCAGAGCTGTATACACCCGGCTCTTTTTCGCCACGCATCACCATACTCATTCCAGAGTAGTGCACATTATCGCCAATTTCGATGTGGCCATTGACTACGGACGCGCCACCGATAACACACTGTTTGCCAACCTTGACGCTGCCAGCAAACGTTGCCGCGCCAGCAATGGCAGTACGATCACCAATTTCAACGTTATGGGCCACATGACAATGGTCGTCAATAATGACCCCGGCACGAATGATGGTGTCATCCAGCGCCCCACGATCAATAGTTACCAATGCGCCAATTTCCACATTGTCTTCGATGATCACTCGACCCGTCTGTGGGATCCGTACCCAGTTGCCTTTATCGTTGGCGTAACCGAAACCATCAGCGCCAACTACTGTACCACTATGTATGCGACAATCTGCTCCGATTACCGTGCGGTGATAAAGGGTTACGTTGCTGAAAATGTGCGTATTTTCACCAAGTTTAGAGTTATGCCCAATATAGCTATTAGCGCCGATGACAGCGCCGTCGCCGATCTCAGAACCTGGTTCGATGACCGCATGAGCACCTATCGAAACGTTAGAGCCTAACGTAACCCCATCAACCACGGCACTTGGGTGTATGCTGCTGGCATGTGCAGGGGACGTGTCCAAAAGCTGAGCGGCTAATGCATAACCAAGGTAGGGATTAGCCATGACCAGGGCATTGCTGTTTACTTCTTCAGCAACATCAGGGCTTACGATAACTGCTGTGGCTTTTGCTTCTTTCAGGTGCGTTTTGTACTTGGGATTTGTAAGAAAGGCGACCTGGTGGTCGCCTGCCTTGTCAAGCGAGGCGATAGACTCGACCTCTGCTTGAGGATCCCCCTGTAACTCGGCGCCAATATGAGCCGCCAACTCAGAGAGTGTAACTTTGGACATAGATTTCCTTACTGGGCTTTCGCCAGCTCGGCGATCACCTTGTCAGTGATATCTGTATTATCAGCAGCAAAAACCAGCGCGTTGGTATTGAACACCATGGCGATACCTTCTGCAGTTGCAACCTTATTAATTGCTGCCTGTACTTTCATGAGCAGCTTATTTCGTTCGTCCGCCTGACGGCGACGATTGTCTTCTTCCAAAGCTTTGGTTTTAAGCTCGTACTGAGACTTTAACGCTTCAAGTTGGCGTTCAAGCGCAATGCGCTCATCTTCGCCCATTAAAGCACCATCTTTCTGTGCTTTCTGAACGATTCCCTGCATCTCACCTTCCATGCGCTTAATCTCTTCAACACGGTCGGCGAATTCGCGCTTAAGGAGTGCGCCAATTTCATCCTTCTGAGGCATCTCCTGCAGAACTTTTGGCATATTGACGTAGGCAACGTCTGCTGCCGCTACATTGGAAATCAAAGCAATTGCTGCCAAGGCAGCGAAAAACAGCTTTTTCAAAGCATGCTCCTTAAGTTTTGTAATAGGCTTCCTAACAGCCCGTAAATCTAGCACTTCCGATAATGTGATACCAGCGGACTAGAAAGTCTTACCAATATTGAACGAGAACACTTCTGTTTCGTCGCCTTCGTAGTCTTTAACAGCTTTCGCCAGGCTGAATACCATAGGCCCCATGGGCGATACCCATTGGACAGAGATACCTGCAGAAACTCGCATTCTACTGGGATCAGAGTAGTCATCGATTTTTGCAAATTCTTCAGGTGAAAGATCTCGATAGCTATCATAGTCAAATTCTGTATCCCAAACGTTACCTGCATCAACAAAGAAGCTGGAACGGACAGAGTTGTTATATGACTCATCCAAGAAGGGTGTCGGGACAAACAACTCAAAAGTTGCCATAGCCATCGCATTACCACCAAGTGAGTTACTACTTGTACTGATTAAATCATCTTGGGGACCTGGCAGAATCGAGTCGCTGCCTCCGCCAGGGTTTGGCGAACCTGGAATATTTTCTGGGTCTGGGTACCTGATAACCCCACGAGGACCGACAGAGTTTGAACGGAAGCCCCTTAGCGTGCCAGAGCCGCCCCCCCTAAAGTTCTCCCAGAACGGTAAGATTTGATCATTGCCATCCTTGTCGCCATAACCGTTACCGTAACCCAAGCTGGTTTTCACCATAAAGCTGAAGTCTTGTTTTTGAGTTAGCGGGAAATACCAGCGACTTTCATAGTTCAGCTTGAAATATTGCAAATCACTACTTTCAGGTGTAGTGACTTTTCCACCCACGGTGTGGCGATAGCCTGAGGATGGGAATAAACCTCTGTTCAACTTGTTACGAGACCACTGGGCATTCAAATCGAACGTATCAAACTCGAGTTTGGCATCCGGGTCATCTGTGTCCGCGTAAATTAAGAAGAATTGCTGGATCTGATCGTAGGGATCCAAGTTGGACAATTCATTGTGGCGAAAACCAACGCCAAAGCTCAATCGGTCATATTCGTTCAGCGGGAAGCCCAAGTTACTACTTACACCATATGAGTCATTGTTGTAGTTGACCAAGTTAGCATCACCCGCATCGAACGAGCTGTAGAAAACACGTCCGCCTAGTGATACCCCATCTTTAGTAAAGTATGGGTCGGTATAAGAGACATCGACTCGCTGTGAATATGTATTTTGGGAAACATTAAGAGAAACACTGTTCCCTGTTCCCATAAAATTCTTTTGAGAAATACCACCCTGTAGGCTGACACCACTGCCAGTACCGTAGCCTACCCCGGCGTTAAACGAGCCAGTCTGCTGCTCTGTTACTGTCCAGTCGACATCAACGATATCCTCACTACCCACTAATCTGACTACTTCATAATTGGGATCGGCAAAGAAACCAAGACGATTTAATCGTGCTTTTGATTGTTCAAGAGCAGCTTCTGACAGCCACGCACCTTCCATCTGTCGCATTTCTCGGCGCAACACCTCATCTTTAGTGATGTGGTTGCCGGAGAAATTGATACGGCGCACATAAATTCGAGCTCCGGGCTCAACGTGAACAGTTAGCTTAACAGTCTTGTCTACATCATCGACTTCTGGGTAAGTACTAACCTTTGGATACGCATAACCAAAACGTCCCAGATAACGGCTGATGGTTTCTTCTGCATAGGTAACCTCAGCTGCGCTGTACAGGCTACCCTCTTTAAACGGAATCAGAGCGCGAATCAGTTCGTCTTTTCCTACCAGGTTACCGGCAACTTTCACTTCTGAGACGTTATAGGTCTCTCCCTCAGAGACGTTGATGGTGACGTAGACAGCTTTCTTATCTGGTGTCAACGAGACCTGTGTCGAATCAACGTTGAAGCGGATATAACCTCTATCGCGGTAGTAACTGGTCAGGTTTTCCAAATCGCCACTTAAGCGTTGCTTCTCGTAGCGCTCAGAACCGAAAAAGTCCCACCAAGGTACGTGGTCTGTGAGCTCAAATAGTTC
Source organism: Corallincola platygyrae (assembly GCF_039544265.1). NCBI lineage: Bacteria > Pseudomonadati > Pseudomonadota > Gammaproteobacteria > Alteromonadales > Psychromonadaceae > Corallincola > Corallincola platygyrae. Next base: position 53,551 of record NZ_BAABLI010000033.1, read on the forward strand.
TCGTAACTCTGCTTCAGGGAAAATGCGGTTACCAACGATATTAATCTGCTGGATCTTAGCCGCATCACCTTCATTGAATACAATTTTCAAATCAACTCGGTTTCGCGGTAACGGCGTGACAAATACATCAACTTTTGCGGTGTACTTACCCACACCATAATAGAAGTCTTCCAACCCTTTCTCGACATTGGCAATGATACTTCGATCTAAAGGCTCACCGACCTTAATACCGTTACCGGCAAGACTTTCTTCCAACTTTTCATCAGGAATATCTTCATTACCGCTGAACACGATATTACTGATAGTTGGGCGTTCTGCTACACGGATAAGAAGTACATCACCATCTCGCAGCACCTGGATCGACTCAAAGTGGCCAGACTTATTCAGTGACTTGATTAATTGAGCCACACTGAGTGGTGTTACCTCATCACCGACACGCACTGGCACATGCAGCAGTGCTGCACCCAGAGCAACACGTTGCAGCCCTTCAATCTGAATATCTTCAACAACAAAAGATGAAGAAGATGCCGATGCACTTGCAACAAAAGATGCGCCAAGCAGGCAGAGTGCGGAAAGCGCTTTACGAAACCCCATTGAATTCATTCTATTTTTGCTCGAATACTTCTTATAATTCTTCGCTGTTTGGACTACAGGCGTGCGACATCGTTAAAAATCGCTATTCCCATGATCATAAGCAGCAGTACAGACCCAATTCTGAATCCTACCTCTTGAATGCGCTCAGACACAGGTTTGCCCCGAATAGCTTCGACGATGTAATAAACCAAATGACCACCGTCTAATACCGGAAGTGGTAATAGATTAATCACTCCCAAATTGACACTGATTAACGCCAGAAAACCCAGGAAGTAGACTAATCCATAACCTGCGCTACTCCCTGCACCTTGGGCAATGGAGATCGGTCCACTAAGGTTCTTGACCGACACATCACCCGTGATTAGCTTGCCGATCATATCAATGCTAAGAGTAATAAGCTGTCCCGTTTTCTCGACGCCTTTCACAAAGGCATCAACAAAACCGTATTGCATTTCTAATCTATAGGCGTCCGGCCAAGGTTCAACTTTGGGGGCAACACCCAGGTAGCCCACCCTCCCGTCATCACTGTCCCTTTCTCCGGGAACCACGGTAAGGGACATTTTCTCGTCGGCACGAGTTAGATCCAGCAATACTGGTTGGCCTGGACTGGTCGCAATAATCGATACCAGCTGCGGCCATGATTCAATCACTTCGCCATTAGCAGCTAAAACCTCATCACCCACCTGCAAACCGCCCACAGCGGCTGCACTTCCTTCCTCTACATGGGCAAGTTGCAATGTCACTTCAGGAAAGAACGGTTTAATGCCCAATGATTGCAGAAGAGGCTCTCTATCTGGATCAAAGTTCCATTGACTAATGTCTAATTGTTTGGCGACTTTTCCTTGGTCTGGCGCATCGACCAGTACCTCTATTTTCTCACCGCCAATGTGACTGACCAGAGCTAAACTGACCTCTTCCCAGTCAAGCGTCCTACGACCTGCTATCTCTATAAACTCTGACTTTGGCTGCAGACCGGCATCAGCCGCTATGCTCTGCGGTGCGACCTCACCTATCACGGGCTTGACGCTAGGAACACCTATGCCGAACATCAACCAATAAGCAAAAACTGCAAATACGAAGTTGGCGATAGGCCCAGCGGAAACGATCGCGATTCGTTGCCAGACCGGTTTACTATCAAATGCATAAGGCTTGTCTTGTTCTGCGATGTCGTCTACTCGTCCATCCAACATACGGACGAAGCCGCCAAGTGGTATCGCCGCTATGACATATTCGGTGCCGCTGGCACTGGTTCTACTCCATATGGCCTTACCAAACCCGATTGAAAATTTGAGCACCTTTACGCCACAACGACGTGCCACCCAAAAGTGCCCGTATTCGTGAAACGTTATGAGGATGCCCAGCGCGATAACAAAGGCGAAAAAATTCCAGAGGATATCCAACATGAACTATTGAGTCTCAGCGATGACTTGATTAGCTACCTTGCGAGCCATTCTATCTAGCTCTACAACCTGTTCCAAACTATTTAACTGCTGTGATTGGACTTTCTCTAGTACCTGTTGGTTCACCGCAGATATATCCGTAAACCGGATCAACCTCTCAAGAAATGCATTTACTGCCACTTCATTGGCTGCATTTAATGCAGTGCATGCCCACTGGCCCGCCTTACAGGCGTCAATCGCTAGCTTTAAACAAGGAAAACGTTCGAAATCGGGTGCGGTAAAACTAAAATCGAGCATATTAGTGAAGTCGAGAGGAGCGACACCGCTGTCTATCCTCTCAGGAAACGCCATGGCATGCGCTATCGGGGTGCACATGTCGGGATTACCCAGCTGGGCCAATACGGAGCCATCGCGATACTGAACCATGGAGTGGATAACACTTTGCGGATGAATAACGACCTGGATCTGCTCAGGATCGGCATTAAACAACCACTTAGCTTCGATGAATTCGAGCCCCTTGTTCATCATGGTGGCAGAATCAACTGAGATCTTCCGTCCCATAGACCAATTAGGATGCTTACATGCTTGCTCCGGCGTCATGTTACTCAGAGACGAGATGGGCGAGGTTAAAAACGGTCCACCACTCCCCGTTAGCAGGATCTTCGAAATACCGTGAGACGCCAACTCAGAACCAGAGCTATCCTGTTGCACCTGATGAGGTAAGCACTGAAAAATCGCATTATGCTCGCTGTCGATAGGTAACAGAGTGGCACCGTGTCTTGCGACTTCCGCAATAAAAAGCTCACCCGACATGACCAAAGCTTCTTTATTGGCCAGTAACACTTTTTTGCCAGCTTTTACCGCTGCCATGGTTGGCAGCAGACCCGCCGCTCCTACAATCGCAGCCATGACGGTATCGACATCACTATCTGACGATACGCTCTCAAGAGCCTCTTTCCCTGCTAAAGGAACACTGGAAGAGCCAGCATTGGAAAGCGCCAACTTGAGTTCGTCGAGGTCAGATTCCGATGCCACAACAGCAAACCTTGGCTTAAACTCCAGGCATTGTTGGACAAGACGATGGATGTTTTTCGCCGCAGTGAGAGCAAACACTTCAAACTGGGTTGGGTTACGACGGATAACCTCTAACGTGCTTTGACCAATCGAGCCTGTCGCACCAAGAATCGAGATTCGCTGCATCACCCGATCCACAGCCAGTAGCAAAGAGCAAATACAGGTAGAGCGGCTGTCAGGCTGTCAATGCGATCCAACACGCCACCGTGGCCAGGTAATATTCGGCCTGAATCTTTAATCCCTGCTTGGCGCTTAAACATACTTTCTGCCAAATCACCAAACACTGAGGCAAGCACTGCCAGTACACTTGCCAAAACGAAGTAGCCCCAATCGGAAGGAGCCACTTTAAGTGTCCAGGCACCACCCAGAGCCACTAAAGCTGCTGAGCATAAACCACCGAGCATGCCCTCAATGGTTTTCCCCGGGCTAACTTTTGGCATCAGCTTGCGCTTGCCAAACTGCTTACCTGTGAAGTAAGCGCCAGAATCAGCAGCCCAAACCATGGCGAGAACAATCAGCAGCAATTCTGCGCCATACCAAACACCGTATTTTTCAGCATGGGTACTGCGGAGTAACACTACCGCGATTGCGAAGGGCAGCAGGGTCATCAACCCGGCAATAAACTTGAGCACGGTTTGGGATTTCCAAATCACCGCGCTTTTGGGAAACGAAAACACCAGTATGACGGCAGCAACCCACCATAAACAGCCAATGATCAACACCGACAGCAGATAGGGAGGCAGAGAAGAAATCGCCTCGAGACTCTGCGGTGGCACCTGCCAGCAGAGACCAGCAAATGCCGCAGTAATAACAGAAGCAAACAAAGCACGCTGCAGTTTGTTAACCAATAGGCAAAACTTGGACCACTCCCATCCGGCTACCCAGACCACCAAACCGACTGCGATAGCCAGTCCATTTGCAGAGAGATAGAACAGTGCAGCTAACGCAACAACAAGTAGGGCTACTGCAGTTATGATTCTTTGCTTAAGCAAAAATTACCCCTTTACGCTCTCATCAGTCGAGCCGGTTCTCACCTGATCGCCGGTATGGCCAAAACGACGCTCCCTGCCCATAAAAGTGCAGATTGCATCTTCAAACAGATCTCGGTTGAAATCCGGCCAAAGAGACTCTGTGAAATACATTTCAGTGTATGCCATCTGCCAGACAAGAAAGTTGCTGATACGACAATCACCGCCAGTTCGAATCATCAGGTCAGGATCACCTTGACCACGTGTCGTTAAACCGTCGCCAATTAACTCTTCCGAGATCTGCTCAGGTGCCAATTCACCATTTGCTACCTGCCTGGCCAGGGACTGTACTGACTGAACAACATCCCAGCGCCCACCGTAGTTGGCAGCAATGTTTAGTGTTAAACCAGTATTTGCAGCAGTGAGCTGCTCAGCAGCATGAATACGCTCCTGCAAGCGGTCACTAAATCGGGAGGTGTCGCCGATGATGCGTAGTCTGACATTGTTCTTATGAAGGCGTTTAGCTTCACGTTGCAGAACACTCAGAAACAGCTCCATTAGCAAGCTGACTTCTTTGTCAGGGCGGCGCCAATTCTCGCTACTAAAAGCGTACAGCGTTAACGCCTTTATCTGCCATTGAGTCGCTAAGCGAACAGTTTCACGAACCGCACCAACACCCGCTCGGTGGCCAAGAATACGGGCCTTATTACGCTGCTGCGCCCAGCGCCCGTTGCCGTCCATGATGATGGCAATGTGCTTTGGTAAACGATCGACACAGTCGCCGAATGGGTTTTCCTCAGACATTCAGACTTTGCACTCTTCCTAAGTGAGGATAAAAAAAGAAAACGCCGTGCCCTTCACGACACGGCGTTAGCCTTGTTACGAAGGAGTTATCGTCTTTAACAGACGATTTAAAACTCCATTAGTTCCTGCTCTTTCGCTTTAAGCAGTTCATCTACCTGCTTAACGTAAGTATCGGTGATTTTCTGAACGTCATCATGACCTTTGCGATCTTCATCTTCAGAGATCTCTTTTTCTTTCAGAAGTTCTTTCAAATCACTATTGGCATCGCGTCGAATGTTACGTACAGCTACACGCGCATTTTCGGCTTCAGCTCTAACTACCTTAATCAGGTCTTTACGACGCTCTTCCGTCAGAGGCGGCATAGGAATACGAATGACCGTGCCTGCTGAGTTTGGATTCAACCCCAAGTCTGACGCCATGATAGCCTTTTCAACCGCGCCAGCGAGTGACTTATCGAATACGGTCAAAGCCAGCGTACGTGAATCCTCAACCGTTACGTTTGCCAGCTGCTTGAGTGGTGTAGGTGCACCGTAGTAAGACACCATGATGGAGTCCAACAGGCTTGGGTGAGCGCGACCAGTACGTACTTTGGCCATCTGACTTTTAAGCGCTTCAATACTTTTAACCATCCGCGCTTTTGCATCTGCTTTGATATCGTTGATCACAGCAAGTTACTCCATCAATCTCTATTATTCTGGTTTTTCTGGTGACTCAGGCTGATGACTGATGAGGGTACCTTCATTTTCCCCCATGATCACCGCTCTAAGCGCGCCAGGCTTATTCATGTTGAATACTCGAATCGGAATGCTATGGTCTCTGGCCAGCGTGAAGGCTGACAAGTCCATTACTTTTAACTCACGATCCAGTACTTCGTCGTAGGTCAGTGCACCGTGCAAGGTCGCGTTGGGGTCTTTTACCGGGTCGGCAGAAAACACACCATCCACCTTCGTACCTTTCAGCACGACATCCGCTTCAATTTCGATGCCACGCAGACACGCTGCAGAATCAGTGGTAAAGAATGGGTTTCCGGTACCCGCAGAAAAGATGACCACGCGGCCAGTTTTCAGCAAGCTGATCGCTTCGGTCCAGTTGTAACTGTCACATACACCATTCAGCGGAATAGCTGACATTAAGCGCGCGTTCACATAGGCACGATGAAGGGCATCTCGCATCGCCAGACCATTCATTACTGTGGCCAGCATACCCATGTGGTCGCCCACTACACGGTTCATACCTGCTTCAGATAGTTTTTGACCGCGGAAAAGGTTACCGCCACCTATCACCAATCCAACCTGAACACCTAACTCAACCAACTGTTTAATTTCGGTTGCCATGCGGTCAAGCACTTTCGGATCAATACCGAACTCTTCATCGCCCATCAGGGCCTCACCGCTGAGTTTTAACAAGATTCGACGGTAAGCAGGCTTTGGATTAATACTCATAGTTCTCTCGGATAATTTGGAGACGGAAAAAAGGCAGCCATTTGGCTGCCTTATCTTACAACGAGTTAGGCTTTCTGTGCAGCTGCAACTTGTGCCTGAACTTCTGCAGCGAAATCATCTTCCGCTTTTTCGATACCTTCACCCACTTCAAAGCGAACGAAAGTAACAACATCAGCATTTGCTGCTTTCAGCAGTTCGCCAACGCTTTGCGAAGGATCTTTCACGAAAGGCTGACCAGTCAGGCTGATTTCGCCGGTGAACTTCTTCATACGGCCAACAACCATCTTCTCAGCGATCTCAGCAGGCTTGCCGCTGTTCATCGCGATCTCGATCTGGATCTGCTTCTCTTTTTCTACAACTTCAGCAGAAACGTCTTCAGGCTTAACGAACTGCGGGTTGCTTGCAGCAACGTGCATGGCGATATCTTTCGCCAGTTCTTCGCTTGCACCGTTTGCAGCAACCAGAACACCGATACGTGCGCCGTGGATGTAGCTAGCTACAACGTCAGCACCTTCAACCAGAACAACGCGACGGATGTTGATGTTCTCACCAATCTTAGCGATCAGGTTAGTACGAGCTTCGTCAACCTTAACACCGTCCAGTTCACACGCAAGCAGCGCTTCCAGAGATGCAGTTTTGTTGTCCAGTGCCAGAGATACCAGCTTGTCACCAAACGCCAGGAAGTTTTCGTCACGAGCAACGAAGTCAGTTTCGCTGTTCAGTTCGATCATTACAGCGACGTCACCTGCGCTCTTAGTCAGGATGATACCTTCTGCAGCAACACGACCTGCTTTCTTAGCCGCTTTCGCTTGGCCAGACTTACGCATGTCTTCAATCGCTTTTTCGATATCACCTTCAGCGGCTGTCAACGCCTTCTTACAATCCATCATGCCAGCGCCAGTGCGCTCGCGCAGTTCCTTAACCATAGCTGCTGTAATTGCTGCCATCTGTCAATCCTCGCCTTGCCGGAGTTCCGGCACAAAATAATCCAGTTCAGTTTAGAAGAAAGGGGCCTAAATGCGGCCCCTTTTCAGCGTTTGTTACCTTAGCGGTAAAAGGGGTGGTTTTATGACCCTAATTACTCAGCTGCTTCTTCAACGAAGCTGTCGCCTTCGGCGCCAGTAGCACCCTGTGAGCGACCTTCAGCTACAGCGTCAGACGCTGCAGTCAGGTACAAGCTTACAGCACGGATCGCATCATCGTTACCTGGGATGATGTAATCAACGCCGTCAGGGCTTGAGTTGGTATCAACTACTGCAACTACAGGAATACCCAGGTTGTTGGCTTCCTTAATTGCAATGTGTTCGTGCTCAGCATCGATAACGAACAGTACGTCTGGCAGGCCAGCCATATCTTTAATACCGCCCAGGCTCTTTTCCAGCTTTTCCATTTCGCGAGTACGCATCAGCGCCTCTTTCTTGGTCAGCTTGTCAAAAGTACCGTCCTGGCTTTGAGTTTCCAGGTCTTTCAGGCGTTTGATTGACTGACGCACGGTCTTCCAGTTAGTCAACATACCGCCCAACCAGCGGTGGTCAACGTAGAACTGGCCGCAACGCTGTGCTGCTTCACGAACAGCTTCGCTTGCTGCGCGCTTAGTACCAACGAACAATACTTTACCTTTCTTAGCAGCAGTGTTGCTGATGAAAGACAAAGCTTCGTTAAACATAGGTACAGTGTGCTCAAGGTTGATGATGTGAACCTTGTTGCGGGCACCGAAGATGAAAGGCTTCATCTTTGGGTTCCAGTAACGGGTTTGGTGACCGAAGTGGACACCCGCTTTCAGCATGTCACGCATAGATACGTTAGGCATATTTCTTTCCTCTATGGGGTTAAGCCTCCACATCCCCCATGTATTCGACCTTTTCAGGCACCCCGAAACATGTGACGGAATGTGTGTGTGGTATTTAGTGCCGTAACCATTTACGACACCTATTTTCGGCGCGCTTTATACCATAAATCTACCCACTCTCGCAATTAACGACGTGTGAAATTGTCAGTTCTTTGGCGTAATGCTCGCAAGACGGTCAATTCAACGTCTGATATACTCTCGCACCGGAATCAAGATGTGTTATTGGACATTGCATGAGTATTGTAATTAAGACCCCGTCTGAAATAGAAAAAATGCGAGTTGCCGGACGCCTTGCAGCAGAAGTATTAGAGATGATTGAACCCCACGTTAAAAAAGGGGTAACAACAGACGAGCTGAATACTATTTGCCACGATTACATAGTGAACGTCCAGCAGGCTATCCCTGCACCACTGAACTACCATGGATTTCCAAAGTCCATCTGCACCTCAATTAACCACGTTATCTGCCATGGCATCCCATCAGATAAGAAACTCAAAGACGGCGATATCGTCAACATAGATATCACCGTGATTAAAGATGGTTACCACGGCGACACCAGTAAGATGTTTGTAGTGGGTAAACCTTCAATCCTGGCGGAACGTCTGATTCGGGTAACCCAGGAATGCCTGTACAAAGGTATCGAACTGGTAAAGCCAGGCGCTTACCTTGGTGATATCGGTTTTGTTATTCAACAGCATGCAGAAAAACACGGCTATTCAGTCGTAAAAGAGTACTGCGGCCATGGCATAGGTAAAGAGTTCCACGAAGAGCCACAAGTACTCCATTACGGTCGCAAAGGCACAGGCGACCAACTTGAGGCTGGCATGTGCTTTACCATTGAGCCAATGATTAATGTCGGCAAACCGCACTCCAAGCTACTGAAAGATGGTTGGACCGCCGTGACCAAAGACAGAAGCCTGTCAGCGCAGTGGGAACATACACTGCTGGTAACTGAAAACGGCTGCGAGGTGCTCACACTCCGCGCCTGTGACACTATCGATCGCATTATCAGTCACGATTAGTTTAGGGAAGTAGTATGTCGACAAAGGAACTGAAGGAGATTATCAACGCCGTAAACGACCTGGCAGATCAAGGCCGGGTTGCAGAGTTTCGCCAGGCCAACACCGACTTCCTGACCTGGCTCAAAGCTCAATATCAAGCCGGCGAATCGGTAAATAATCTGGTTCTTGGTCGATCTCGCTTTGTCGACGCACTTTTATCGGCGCTTTGGCAGCGTTGTGGCTTAGATCAGGTAAAAGACTTAAGTTTGATTGCTGTCGGAGGCTACGGACGCGGCGAACTCCACCCAAACTCCGATGTCGATATTCTGGTATTGGCAAAAAGACAGATCCCCGAATCAGCAAAGTCGCAGATCAGTGAATTTATTACCTGGCTTTGGGATGTTCGACTGGAGATCGGTCAAGCGGTACGCTCAGTCAAAGAGTGCATCCAACTAGGCAAAAGTGATATCACCATTGGCACAAATTTGCTTGAATCCAGGCTTATATGTGGTGCCAGTGAGCCATTTGATAAGCTTCAGGATGCCGTTCAATCAAAACGTTTCTGGCCTTCGGACGCACTCTATCAGGCCAAGTTAGAAGAACAGCTCAAACGTCATGAGCAGTTTCATGACACCGGCTACAATCTGGAGCCTAATGTCAAAAGTAACCCAGGCGGTCTGAGAGATATTCAAACGATTGGCTGGGTAGCCAAGAGCCATTTCAACGCGAACAGCTTGCAAGAGCTAATCGGCCATGGCTTTTTGACCGAAGACGAGCATCAGGAATTGATGGAGTGCCAATCTTTCCTTTGGCAGGTTCGTTTTATTCTTCACATCACCACTGAACGCTCTGAAAACCGCTTGTTATTCGAGCACCAGCCTAAGGTAGCCTCAGCCCTCGGCTATTGCGACGAAGGAAATGTCGCCGTCGAGAAAATGATGAAGCGGTTTTACCAGACCATCCGCCGAGTGAGAGAGTTAAACGACATGCTGATGCAGTTGTTTGACCAGGCTATTCTGGGCTCTCACAACAAAGCGAAGATCTACCCCATTGACCAGGGTTTTCAGCGTCGTGGCGAAATGATTGAGATTCTTGACGATGGCCTTTTCCAATCTCGTCCTGAATCGATGTTAGAGCTGTTTCTTCATATTGCGGACGACCCGGCGATCAAAGGGATCAGTGCCCAGACTATTCGCCAACTGCGCATCGCCCGCCGCAGTTTCTCAGGATACCTGGTCGACCACCCTTCATTTAGAAGGCTGTTTAATCAACTGCTCAAACACCCAAGAGGTATGGGAAGGCCGATAAGCCGAATGCATAAACACTCTATGCTGGCGCTTTACTTCCCGCTTTGGCAGCAGATTATGGGGCAGATGCAATTTGACCTGTTCCATGCCTATACCGTTGACGAGCACACCTATCGCCTGCTGCAGAACATGTATCACTTTCTGCGGCCTCGCGAGCAGCACAACTTCCCGCTGTGCAGCGAGCTGTTGAGGAAGATGCGAAAGCCTGAACTCCTTTTTCTTGCGGGTCTGTTCCACGATATTGCTAAAGGCCGCGGCGGAGACCACTCGGAACTTGGAGCCGTCGATGCAAAGGCGTTCTGCCTTCAGCACGGCTTTCCAGAAAAAGATGCAGATATAGTTGCCTGGTTGGTCGAGAGCCACCTGCTGATGTCTGTTACCGCACAGAAACGGGATATCTACGACCCAGACGTAGTAAAAGAGTTCGCAGAAAAAGTCGGCGATGAAAAGCGCTTAGACTACCTGTATTGCCTGACAGTTGCAGACATAAACGCGACCAATGACAACCTCTGGAATACCTGGAAAGCTGCCTTGCTGCGTGAGCTGTATTTTGCAACTCAATCCTTATTCAGGCACGGACTGGAACAACATTACGATGCAAACGCACAGCAAGTCAGTGCAACACGTGATGACGCCAGGGCCGCACTCATTCAGCGCTTCCCTGAAGGCCGTGTTGATGAGTTGTTGGGAAGGCTATTTGATGACTACTTCCAGCGCCACACGGCGGAGCAGATCGCCTGGCACGGCAGAGAGATTCTGAATCACACTGGTAGCGAACCTCTTATTCTTATCAGCAAACAGATGACCCGAGGTGGGACCGAAATATTCATCTACACCAAAGATTGCCAGGGGTTGTTTGCCAAAACCGTGGGACTGCTCGATAGAAAAGGGCTGAATATTCACGATGCACAGATCATGAGTACCCGTGATAATCACACGTTAGACAGCTTTGTCGTGCTAGAACAGGATGGTGAGCCACTGACAGCTCCACATCGTGTTGAAGAGATAAAAACAGAACTTCTGGAGGTGCTGGTATGCGACTCAAAGAGTACAGAGGCAACCCGGCGGCCACCGCGCGCAATGAGGCATTTCTCTGTGCCTACTCAGGTAAAGTTCCTCGACACTGAGGACCATAGCCGGACCATGTTGGAGCTGGTAGCACTCGATTATCCCGGTTTATTGGCAACCTTAGGGGATATTTTCGAAGAACATGAGGTCTACCTCCAGGCAGCGAAGATCACCACTATCGGCGAACGCGCAGAGGACTTTTTTATATTAACTGGTGCTAAAGGTGCAGGCATGGAAGCGTCAGCCCGAGACGCACTGCAGCAAGCATTAGAAGAAAGAATTAACCAATCAATTGAGTAAATTTTGTTTATAACCGGAGACTATTAATGACTGAACTACAGGCCATTATTGAAGCGGCGTTTGAAGAGCGTGAAAACATCACTCCTTCAAGCGTTGAGCCACAGGTAAAAGCCGCCATCATTGAAGCGATCGAAATGATTGATCATGGTAAGGCGCGTGTTGCCGAAAAGATTGCCGGCGAATGGGTTGTGCATCAGTGGTTAAAAAAAGCAGTACTGCTTTACTTCCGTATCAATGACAATGCAGTTGTTGAAGGCGCTGAAAGCAAATACTTCGATAAAGTACCAATGAAGTATGAGAACTACACAGAAGAAGACTTCAAGCGTGATGGCGCGCGTGTCGTTCCTCCAGCAGCTGTTCGTAAAGGTTCATTTATCGCCAACGATGCAGTACTAATGCCTTCTTATGTAAACATCGGTGCGTACGTAGGTGAAGGTACCATGGTTGATACATGGGCAACTGTAGGCTCGTGTGCTCAGATCGGTAAAAACGTACACCTTTCAGGCGGTGTCGGCATCGGTGGCGTTCTGGAGCCACTGCAGGCTAACCCTACTATCATCGAAGATAACTGTTTCATCGGAGCGCGCTCAGAGGTTGTTGAAGGTGTTATCGTTGAAGAGGGTTCTGTGATCTCTATGGGCGTTTACATTGGTCAAAGCACCCGTATCTTTGATCGTGAAACCGGAGAAATCCACTACGGTCGAGTTCCTGCAGGTTCAGTTGTTGTAAGTGGTAACCTGCCTTCCAAGTGCGGTAACTACAGCCTGTACGCTGCGATTATCGTTAAAAAGGTAGATGCCAAAACTCGCTCAAAAGTGGGCATCAATGCCCTGCTGCGAAGCGCAGAGTAACCATGGAGACTAACGCGTAACTATCCTGAAACGGATCGTTGCACGTATGTTTACCAAATAAAAAAACCGAGCTATTTGAGCTCGGTTTTTTTATTTGGGTATCAAATCACTGTTAGCGGAGATTCTTTACCGACTCGATGAAGATCTTTCTAGCGCTTCTAGAGCCGGCTCTTTCAGCCTCTTCAACAAGCTTCATAGCCTTATCGATCTCATTGTTGGCAACAGCCTTTTCGATCAGCTGATTGTAAAGGTCCTCAGTCTCAGGGAGCATTGATACATTGCCGCTCGCAACATTGGATGTGAGTCCTGGCGTAGGCGAACTGTCGGGCACTTCGTCAGGGTGTGGCACATCCACATATTCCTGCACTTCGCTGTCACCGCCGAACATGTTGGAAAAGAATTGATCGACAGGATCGTCCGTTGCCAAGCTGCCATGGCCAGAGTTTATCGATAAGCTTAACTTGCCTATGGGTGAATGCTTCGCGATGGGATCTGCAACAGCTGGATCGGCTCTTCCCTGGCTTTCAGCAAACACTCGGAGCTGATGTTTCATCTGCGTAAAGCCATTCAAATCAGCCTCTGTAGTAAACACCAAGAGGTAAACTTCAGCCCCCGGGCTTTCTGGAGGCAGGCCATTGAAGCCTATATCCAAACTGACATTATCTGGATCAAGCATTCGTGCGGGTGTGTAGGTAAATGTCTTTGAGGTGAACACCCTGGTTGGCGAAAAGTTTGCGTTTAATACAATAACGTTGGGACTGAATAAAGTAGTTTCTTCGTATACATCACTACGGATACTCAGAGAGTATGCACCGACAACACTTGGCAGTCTGTAAGACTTAACAAAACTCTTGCCTGTTTTAAATTCAAAGATCTGAGCCGATGTATCTACCGTTGTGCGTAAACGAGAGCCAGGTTTAAGCGTCTCGTACCTAAGTTGAGATAAAGATTCACAGCAAGGCTGCCCATTAAACAACTCCCACTTAGCCTGTTCCATGTCAGCAAGAGGCTGTTCAGTATCATCTTTTCCGCTAAACCAATCTAGCCAGTCAGCACTTGCAGATGAGATAGAAAATGAAATGACTAAAACGCCGATAGCCAATGACCGCAAAATACCCATTACGCTTTGTACACCTTAAATTGTGCTAAATAAAAAAAGTTGGATTCGTAACTGAAAACGCACCGAAGAGGGCTCACCGTATATAAAAAGCCCCCGGATAGCAAGCTACCGAGGGCTCGAGTTTTGCACTAAACAGCTAGCTGTTTAGTAACAGGTTGTGCTTACCACCAAGCTTCAACCTGTGCGCCGAAACGGAAGTTACCGTCATCGCCGTCTGCAGTGCGCTGCTCAGCTTGCTCACCCCAGAAAGAACCTGCGTACAGGCGGATTTGAGGACGAGCCCAGAAGCTCTTACCTGCAGACCAGTTCTGAGAAACCATAACTTTGTACAGGTCGTACTCGCCGTTATCGCCTTCCCAAGGATAGCCTTCGTCATCGCTGTAACCGAATTCTACAGCAGTGCTCATTACGTCGTTCCACTTGTAAGTAGGACGCGCAACAATTGACAGACGCTTCAGGTCATCGTAATCGCCATAAGTTTCAGCAACTTGGTACAATACTGAGTAACCCATTTCCAGGTCTTTGGTCAACTTGATTACACCAAAGTCCATGATACGGACTGAAGTTTCTTGCTGACCATCCCACCAAGGGTTGTTCAGAGACTCACCACCGCCGTGGTTAGCCCATGCTGCGTGACCCATTGAGTCAGCACCGTACTGAACAACGATCTTGTTGAAGCCACCCATCAGAGGATGAGAGATTTCAGCAGTCAGGAAGTAACCGTCGTCGTCGCCGTAGTCAGCATCATCTTGGGCGTCAGTCAGGTCAGCGAAGCCGTAGATACCGATCAGTTCTAAGCTTGCGCCAGACCACAGAGGGATACCAGAGAAACGAACGTCAAGTTTGTTGTTCTGGATAGTAGGACCGTTTGCTTCGTCACCGCCTTGGATGCGAGAAGGAGTGTCGAAGTTAGTCCAAGCAAATGACATCTTACCTGGGCCTACATCAACACCTTCAAGACCAACACCGTAGCCAGAGTTGTTCACATAGAACAAATCCAACCAGTGAACGTCTTTACGCTGATAGAAACGCTTACCAGCCCACAGAGAAGCTTCTGGAGCCCAACCGATTACACCCTTACCAGTTGCGAAGAACTGACGCAGAGCGAAGTCGCCTTCACCCCAAGGTTCGTTTTGGTTTTGCAGGTTGCCATTTTCGTCAAGAACAGGCTGACTACGCTGCAGAGACTGGTAGTCATTACCTTGGTTCTGGATGTCAGTTGCCCACATTGCTTCAACACTGAAGACTTTACCGTCGCGGTTGTAAACTTCTTGTTGAAGATCCAACTCGATGTACGTGTCACACTCATCACCCAGACGACCAACCCAGTGGCCACCTGCGCCTGAACCGTAGCAAAGCTGCTCACCGCCGTCACCGGTAGTAGACAGGCCTGCACGAGCATAACCGTGGAATTCAACTGCAGAAGCGCTTGCAGCAGTCAGAGCTGATGCGATCGCTAATGCGATTGGAAGTGCTTTGATTTTAGCCATGAGACTAATCCCTTTTATTTGTTTATTACTTCGTTATTTGAGAAACCAACATTCCCTTGGGAGAGTTAGCTAACTTGCCTCTATGTGCTCGTTTAGTTAATTCTCCGATGTTCAGCTTAAGTGCCTGTCGCTGACCACCTGACTTTAATCACCCCCCGGCGTCCAAAGTCAGGGCAGATGCTAAACCCGGCTACTTAAACTTTCTGTGATTCCCTTCACAAGATAGTTACAAGTGTAGAACCTAATGTGAAAAATGTTACTGAACATTCGCTCTAATGTTCGCCCTTATATACAAATACAGGCCGCATGTTAACTGGGTAAAATGGGTTTATTACATTTTTGTGCGCCATGTATAAAAAAGACAAAAGGCCGCAAAGTGCGGCCTTTTGTCTGTAATATTTTTTCATTTACAGTTTCAAACAGGTGTCCAATTTTCTCGTTCCAGCAGCGCAAGCCAGTTGGCTGTCCATTCGGCCTCGGCTGACACTGTTCTTCCACTCAGCGGATGCTCAAAACTAATACTGGTTGCTCGAAGCAATAGTTCGTGGCATTCAAACTCATTTCTAAACAAACGATTATGTCTACCATCGCCATGGGTTGTATCGCCGACAATGGGGTGTGAAATATGTGCGAGGTGGCGGCGCAATTGATGTTTGCGACCAGTTTTTGGTTTTAATCGAAGCAGCGAATACCTCGCTTCGGGGTATTTCCCTACGGGGATGGGAAGCGTCAGATGTTTTAAAGCGACATAATCAGTCACCGCGGATTGTGCTTCTTTTTCCCCTGAGGAAAAGCGGTCAGCCACCTTATCCACCTTAGGTTTAAGCGCATAGTCTATGGTTCCACTTCCGTTAACATATCCTCTAACAATTGCATGGTATTCCTTGTTTACTTGATGCAACTCAAATAACTGCGCCAGCCTATTTGCCATTTCAGAATTCAGGGCGAAAACCAAACAGCCAGACGTTGGCTTATCTAACCTGTGTACAGGGAAAACATGCTGACCAAGCTGGTTTCGCAAAGTCTGCATTACAAAACGCGTTTCATGTTTGTCCAAAAACGAACGGTGCACCAACATACCAGCGGGTTTGTCGATAATAACGATATCTTCATCTTGGTAGAGTATGGGGAGTGGTCTGTCGTCCATACCTTAAGCACCCTGCCCTTGTAACAAGCTGTCAAGAGACCTTAACTTAGCGACCAGCGCCTGAACATGAGGATTGCTATTGTCCAAAGTATGCTCAGCCATAGGGGCAATATCACAGCGCACAGGTAATGGTTGCTCTTGCTCGATGATATGATTCATCTTGGGCAAAAAGACAAATTGCAGCCATTGTTCAAATGGCATCGAATCACAGCAGAACGGTTGACTGGACTGCAACGCCGCTTCTGAAGGCGCCTCTGAACTCCACAAGTTGGCGTCACGAAGTTGGTGAGCGATCTCTCCCAGATAAATCTTAACCTTCAGTTCCATTAGCCTACCTCCACTTAATGCCATGGATAACACAGCCCTTGAGGCTGCAATGAGGAACTATATAATAACCGCCGCTTTCGCAGAGGAACACAAAACATGGGTGAACTGGATATTTGTTGTACACAGCTTGGCATCAAACTGGCTGCGTATAATCTGGGACGTCGGGTAACACGCCTTTCACAGGCTGATTTCAGCCAGCATCAAATGCAGGCACAGCCCTATCCATATCCATTACAGCAACACGCACTCGTAGCAATCACGTTAGAGCACCCTTCAGCACCTTTTGAGCCTGCGATTTGGTGTTTAAAGTTGCCATTAGATGAGCAGGGGTGCATCGACTTCCCTTCTGTACACCATATTGCCGGCTTGCTGCAAAACAGCTTTAACCATGCAGTGGATGGTGAGGAGCGGGAAAGTATGCTGAAGAACAATCCGTTTGCTATTAGCCCGTCGCAGCAGCAACTTGCTTTACTGACGTCACTTATCCGTAAAGACAAGAAGCAACCCGCCAGTAAATACTATGAACAGGTCGCAGAATATTTTTCCGGCCAAACAGAGATAAGTCAGTGGCAAAACCTTTCGCTGCAGGGTATCGCAGACCTTGCAACACGCCGTGATGCCATGACTTTTATGCAAGCGGAGCAATTGAATCGTTTTCCGCCTGAAGCTATCGCGGGTTTCGCCGCGGCAGCAGAGCAAACAGGCGTATCATCAAATCAAGCGGAGCAAATCTCAATTGCACTCATGGCTGAAAAGGACCTGCAACGTCAACTTCTATATGTGCGCTGCATTCTGCACCCGGAGAATCACAACCTGTTAGAAAAAGCGCTCGATAAACTGTTAACAGGCTCCCTGGGAGCAGAGCCCGACCTGTACATTCTCATAGCAGGGCGAGGCTGGGAGTTGCTAAAGGGCCAAAACCTTAAGATTTATCTGGAACGGTTAGCGGCATTGGAAGACATTCCCCTGTTTGTCAGTCTACTCACCGACTTGTTTGGCATCCCAAGCCTTAAAGCCGAACTGCATATGGCGATTCGCTCACCAGAGCGAAGTGCTGAGCTGGCAAATGCTATCGGACACTTTTTTAAAGCGGTAAGGGGTTAACAACCAGGCATTAGCGGGAGCTGATGCCTTTCATATGTTTGTTTAGTCGCCCGGTCAGGAAATCAAACAGCATCCGCCAATCCCCCAAAAAACTGTACAACGGGTATTGAAAAGTTGCAGGCCGGTTCTTCTCGAAACCAAGATGGCCTATCCAGGCAAATCCATAACCGATTAGCGGCAAAACCAACAACCAAAGCCAGCTGGCAGTAACAATCACCCAAGCCAAGCACACTATCACCAGGCAGCTACCTATATAGTGCAGCGCACGGCACCGTGGGTCCTGATGTTCAGACAGATAATAGGGATAGAACTCGCTAAAGGATTTATATCGACGCGCTGACATTTGATCTCTGATTCTGAGCTTGCACTTATCCTGAGTCTATACTGATTGGACAGTCCGACAAGTTAATCCATGTGATGACAGAGGAGCCACCATGTATACATCACCACATGATCTCAGCGCTCTTTTTAACCAGCTAGGGTTGCCCAACGATAATGACAGCATCAAGGAGTTTGTCGTTAGCCATCGCATTCCGGAAGGGAAAAATATTTCTCAAGCATCGTTTTGGACTCCATCTCAAGCCAGTTTTCTGCAGGAAGCGGTGTCAGATGACGCAGAATGGGCTGAAACCGTGGACCAATTAGACGCCATGCTAAGAGCATAGCGATTGAATGGTTCACTTCATCAACCTATTGCTCGACAATAGGCTGAAACAGCCCATGTAGATGAATAATATGGACCAAGAATTAATCGCGGCTTTGAAAGAGATTTTGACCGCTGGCAAGTCCCCCTCTGTTGCACTGCTTAAGGGGCGTGTGAGCAGACGTTACAATATGCATGATCTTATCTCTGCCGTTCAGGAAGCCAAAGCCTCCCCAGACAAGTTCTTATCAGCGGAGATAACGTCGACCAAAGTCGAAGTGAATAACACACAGACAACTGAACATGATGTCCCTGATAAAGGTGACGTGCACGCTGAGTTAAAAGCGATCCGCCAGGAGCTGGCGGAGATAAAGCGTTTACTGCAAAAACCGAACTGAACTAGCTTCGAAGGCGCAGCTGCGAAACAAACTCAACAAGCGAGTCAGCAAGTACACTTGCGGGCTCGCACCCCACTCTCTCCTTAACAACCCGGCCGGTGTCATTTTCTACGCTGACAATAGTGTCATCGTCGATACAGCCGATGAATAAGGTGATCGACTGGTTCAATCGCTTTTTCATCAACACATGGCCTATCAGGTTTTCCTGCAGTCCTTCAAAATCCTCATCATTCCAGGGCTGAATCAGATCCAGAGCCAGCCCCCCAAACTGGGCGGGTATAATGTTGGAATAATAATTCTGATAAAGCTGCTTCACGTCGACATGAATTGCTAACTCAATCGCATTCTCCACATTATCGAAACTAGCAGGTTGTTCGCGTTTAACCGGCAGCCAACGACACACCTCGCCTGCCTGCTCTGGCTTTCCCTGAATACAGGGTGAAGGCCACTTAGGGTCCCAATGCGTCTGCGGCAACAAATCAGGCTGTTCTATCAGTCGATTAAAAAAGCTGTCGATCGCTTTGTTCATGTCAGACATGCTGCCTGAGTTCCTATAAATGAGTACAATACGGGCATACTAACGAACACCATACCACCATGACCAGTAGCTACGATAATCACCCCGATTTACAAAACCTCTCCTTGGGCGAAAAAACTGACTACAACAGCGGGTATGCACCTGACTTGCTTCAAGCAGTACCACGATCATTAAACCGTTCTCAGATCGGACTGGATGAAGATAACTTACCCTTCGATGGCGGAGATATTTGGACAGGTTACGAGTTGTCCTGGCTTAATAACAAAGGGCTGCCTCAAGTCGCCGTGGCAGACTTTGTACTCCCCTGCCAATCGCCGAGCCTGATTGAGTCAAAGTCTTTTAAGCTGTATCTGAACAGTCTCAATCAACATAAATTTTCAGATTGGCAGCAAGTAGCGGCAACGCTGGAACAGGATCTTTCTAAGTGTGCAGGAGCAAACGTCAGCGTCACACTGCACAAGCTCGATGAGTATGACGGCCAGACAATCCGAGGTTTTGATGCTATCTGTATCGACGAACAGAACATTGAAATAACGGATTACAACTATGCCCCTGATTCACTCAGTTCTGATAACGGCCAAACACCACTGAAGAAAGTCAAAGAAAGCCTTCAGAGTCATCTTCTCAAATCAAATTGCCTGATAACCAACCAGCCTGACTGGGGGTCTGTACTGATCAGGTACGAAGGACAACAAATAGACAGAGAACGGCTGCTTCGTTACCTAATCTCGTTCAGAACCCACAACGAGTTCCACGAACAGTGCGTCGAACGGATCTTTATCGACCTGAAAACACACTTTGAACTTGAAAAACTGACTGTGTACGCCAGGTATACCCGTCGCGGTGGACTGGATATCAATCCTTTTAGAAGTGACTTCGAGCAACTTCCTGACAATTTGAGAATGGCGCGTCAATGATATCGCTCGCAGTGACGAAAGATTCAATCTAACATGCAAGCACTTTATTAAGAGCTGATGTTTATCTTGTTGAGATCTCTAATTTTAGCTTTGGCTTTGCTGTTCCCGTTTTATTCACAGGGCTCAGTCAACGAAAACAAACTAGCGGAAATGCGAAGTGTGCTACCACAACAGCCGCAGATTGCGCGCAAACTCGCAACAGACTGGCTTGATAGCAGCGATACCTCGCTATCCGCGGAACATAAGGCTGGAGCTAACCTCATTATTGCTAGCAGTTATATTGAGGAGAAATTGTCCCCATCTCTTGCCAGAAAGCACTTAATGTTTGCCAGAGAGCAACTTTCTACGACCTTCAACCCACACCTAACGGCGGAATCCCACCTTATCTCGGGGCGCATTTCGGCCTATTTTGATAACAATGTTTCTCTGGCAGTTATCGAGTTCGATAAGGGTCTTGAGCTATTAAACCGCGCGACAACACCCGCGCCAAGGTTACTGAAACACGCGCTCCATGAAGCATTGGGAAGAGCGTACAATGATCAAGCCAAGTACAGCCTGGCCAGTCAGCATATGCTGGCTGCATTAGCGCTTACCCAGAAAGAAGATGACCCAGCCTTAAAAGTCTGGACCAGAGTCTATCTGGCACAATCCTACAAAGGGCTACTCCAATCCCAACAGGCAATCAAATATCTACTGGCTGCGCTGGCAATCTCAGATCGGGCGGAGAATAAAAACCTATCGGCTTACATATACGGAAGGCTCGGGCTGGTATACAAACAACTGTCTAACTTCGCCAGAGCACAAGACTACATTGAGCGCGCAGCGGAGCTCTATCAACAGCTTGGTGACCAATCCAATCTGGCACATACCCTGAACTTTCTCGGTACTGTCTTTGAGCAGCAGGGATTGTATGACACAGCACTACTTCATTATCTGAATGCCCTTGAGCTGACACGAAAGAACCCTTCACCAACGAAAGTCGGCCTGCTTTATCATAATATTGGACAAGCCTACTTGCACTTGAAGGACTATTCGAACGCTCAAAGCTATCTTGACCACGCACTGCTCGAGCTATCCCAGGCTGAGAACGCCCATTATTTAGGAGCGTCTCACCTGCTCATGGCCAAGCTTCAGTTCCAACAAAGGTTCAACGAACAAGCGCTCTTTCATGCAAATGAAGCGCTTTCGCTCTCCTCGGATGGAGATTATCAATACACGCCAGCAGAGGCCCACGAACTTTTGGCGCAGCTGTACGCGGATAAGCAAGACTATGAGCAGGCTTATCGTCACAAAGACAATGCCAGCCGCTTTAAAGCACCACAGCAGGCTTTGCTGCCGCCAGCAGATAACTCTGAAGAGTTCTATCAACAGCAGCAGTTGCAACGTTCGATACAAAACTTGCGTCACCAGCTAGAGGATACAACGGATAACCTCTCCTCATCCCAGAACTGGCTCCGCTTAGCAGTTGTATTCGGTCTGTTATCAGTTTTGTCTTTGATTCCATTAACACAACAACTGTTTAAACGAAGCCGTCAATTGAACCAGGTAAAAGGTGAACAAGACAAGCACCCAACGACCGGACTAAAAGGACGCAAAAAACTGCACGGGTTCCTGCTCGAAAGCGTGCGAAACTCGTTAAAAGAACACGAGCAGTTCTATGTTGATAGCAGCCAACCCATTGAAGGTTACCGGCAGTTTTACTTTCTGATAGAGATGCCGGTTATGCGACAACTCTACTATTCAAAGGGGTTCAACTACGGCCGAGAGTTTGAAGAGAGACTCGGGGCTTGCTTAGCCCAGGAGGAAACTCCAGAGTTAGTCATCTATCACCCCAGGGACTATATTCTGTGCGCAAGCTTAAGCATGGAATCTCATATATCCGAGAAGCAGGCCATCTACCGAATAACCAGTATGCTAGAGCATGTTTTTGACCAGCTTGAACTGAAAGAACAGCAGCGCATTATTTCGATTGGTGCCATTGCAATTCCATTTCTATCCAAGTCAGCAAGAGCCATCGATGGAGAAAACCTGCCTGAATTATTGCTGCTGGCGCTAAGTGGCGCCAATCAACTGCGAGTAATTAAAGGCGAGACTGCGTGGGTTGCCTTACATGCGCTGGATGCGGCTCCTGGCACATTATTCAATAGCAACGCACGCACAGGGTGTCTACTTGGGCTTCGAAAGAATCTGGTCAAAGTATTGGCATCACACAATAAGCAGCTGATTGAATGGCCAAAAGACTGATGTTTGATTTAGAAAAACAAACAGTTGGAAAAAGCGCTATGTTTATAGTTGAATGCTCAGTAAATGTTATAGTCGGCATCCAATAGAGATTCAGGAAGAGTGAGATGACGAGTTCAGCTCAAGGTGGCGCGAACCTTGATTTACTTAACAGAAAGTTAAAGGACTCCCACCAAGCCTATCAAAAGCTGGAAGTTCGTTATAAGCAGGAAGCAGCCACGCTCTATAAGCTGATCAATAAACTCTCGAGAGCCTGCAAAGGACAGAATATTGAGCTGGATAACAAGCTGGCTCAGCTAAGAACCCACCTTGCTGATAATCTGAGTGTCGAAAAAGCAAACAGCCTTATAAATGGCATCGATCAGCTACTGAATAATCATACAAGTCACATTGAGCAGAAGCTCAATCTGACCAGAGACACGTTCGTATCCTCAGGCAAAAACTTACAGCAATGGCGAGGTTTACCCCCTCAGCTCCGCCGAGACTTAAGAGCGCTGCTGGACGAAAGCAACAAGCCCGATCAAACCGTCTACGACTTTCTCCCCCATTTGCAAAAGTTAGTAGAGCTATACAACAGTGCCTATCAAGCTGCAGATGGCAGCCAAGAGGGTCAGGCGGTTGAGACGCTCAAACGTGAATTTACCGATGAGCTGTTAGCACTGACGACAGACATCGAATTTGATGCATCTGCAAATGAGAAGCTCAAGCAACTGAAGCAGAGAATTGGCATAGCTGGCAAAGCAAACGAACTGCTTGCGGTGTGCATAGAACTAATCAAGCTGCTGATTGACGGTATTCAAAGCGAACGTAAATCTTCTGAAGCGTTTCTCACTCAGCTAAACGACGCGCTCAGTACTGTTTACAGTGCAGTTGCCAAGTCACTACAGGACTCACAGTTCATTACGGAGCAGAGCCGTGAAGTCAATGCAGAACTGAAACTGCAAATCGAAAAGCTGGGTCAGGAAGTAGATGAAGCCACAGATCTGGACTTGCTGAAGAAAAGTGTCAGAACCCATCTTGCTGAAATTGCAGATGCGATTGCCCGCAGAGAGAAACTGGCAGAAAAAGAACAGACCCTTAACGAGCTGCTCAAAGGGATGCAGAGCCGGGTAAACACTCTCGAGGTCGAAGCCAAGGAGTATCGGGCGCGACTAAACGAGCAACGCCACAAGCTGTTCCTCGACAGCTTGACCCAACTCCCTAATCGCGCGGCGTTTGATGAACGCCTGGAAATAGAATACCAGCGCTGGAAGCGATATGGCGGCGAGTTATCTATCGCCATTATGGACTTGGATCATTTCAAGCGTATCAATGATACCTATGGCCATGCTGCTGGCGATAAAACATTGCAGGTGGTTGCACAGTTGTTGAACAAAACTGTGCGGAAAACCGACTTTATAGGCCGGTTTGGGGGTGAAGAGTTTGTTTTAATCCTGCCAGAACAGGCATCAAAGAATGCCGCAGCCCCAATGAACAAGTTACGGGTTGCCGTGTCTAAACTTCCATTCAAGTTTAAGGGCCATAGTGTCACAGTAACCGCATCCGTTGGCCTATCTACCTTCAAAAAAGGTGAAGATATCTCCACTGTTTTTGAGCGTGCAGACCAAGCGCTTTATCAGGCAAAAGAAGAAGGCCGTAACAAGCTTTGCATTAAATAGCACGCATTCCTCAGCACCGCCTCTGCGCGGGCTCATAAAAAGAGAGGTGCCTTATGATCACCCAGATTAGTCCCTCAGGCAGCATGGAGCTGCTATCACCGCTGGAAGTGGAGCGTCTGAAAGCCAGCTCCACCAGCCAGCTTTACCGTTTGTACCGAAACTGCTCCCTGGCAGTACTCAATTCAGGTAGTAAAACAGACAGCAGTAAAGAGACACTGGAACGGTATAAAACCTTTGATATCAATGTGCTTCGCCGTGAGCGAGGCGTCAAAATTGAGCTCATAAACCCACCCGATGAAGCGATTGTCGACGGGGAAATCATACAAGGTATTCAAGAACACCTGTTTGCTGTACTAAGAGACATTGTTTACGTCAGTGACAGGTATGCGAGTAATAATTTCCTCAACCTTACGAATTCTCAGCACCTGACCCATGTTGTGTTCGATATTTTAAGGAACGCAGGTGCCCTCCACTCCCAGTCAGATCCCAACATGGTTGTCTGCTGGGGTGGACACTCAATTTCAGATATTGAACACCAATACACACTGGAAGTTGGTCACGCACTTGGCTTGCGCCATCTCAATGTCTGCACAGGATGTGGTCCTGGCGCGATGGAGGGCCCCATGAGAGGGGCAGCTATCAGCCACGCGAAACAACGAGTTAGAAACGGCCGCTACCTCGGTTTGACTGAGCCAAGCATTATTGCGGCAGAGCCACCCAACTCTATTGTTAACGAGCTGGTGATCCTTCCCGATATTGAAAAGCGTCTGGAAGCATTTGTGAGAGTCGCACACGGCATCGTCATATTTCCAGGCGGGGTCGGTACCGCTGAAGAATTACTCTATCTATTGGGGATTTTGCTGCACGACGAAAACAGTAAACAACCTTTCCCCATCGTGCTTACCGGTCCAGAAGAATCAGCTGAATACTTCCATCAAATTGATCAGTTTATTGGTGCAACCCTTGGCCCTGAGGCCCAAAACAAGTACCGCATCGTAATTGGTGACCCCTCTCTGGCCGCAAGAGTGATGAAGGAAGCCATGCCTGATGTCCGTGCTTATCGTAAAACGATTGGAGACGCGTATCACTTCAATTGGTCTTTGAAAATCGAACCAGAGTTTCAACTGCCATTCGAACCCAGTCACGAGAACATTGCACAGCTGAATCTTCACAAAAATCAGAATAAGGCATCCCTGGCGGCGGATCTGCGCCGGGCATTTTCTGCGATTGTTGCGGGGAACGTGAAAGCAGAGGGTATGAAGTCAATCGAAAAGCATGGTCCGTTCGTCATAGACGGTGACCCAGAGCTGATGAAGATGCTAGACCGGCTGTTACGCTCTTTCGTCAATCAGCAGCGTATGAAGCTACCTGGTACCGATTACGTCCCCTGCTATACCGTTCAATCCTGAAGGCCAGCACTATAGTGAAAGGGAAGCTACTGCTAATTGATGGCATGAATCTAATCAGGCGGATCTACGCCGCCTGTGAACGCAGTAACTCATCGCAGCCTGTAGAGCAGGCGATCCAGCGAAGTAAGCAAACGCTTCACCGCTTACTTCAGCAACACCGCCCCAGCCATGCCCTTTGTGTATTCGACGGGCAGGAAAAAAACTGGCGCACCGAGCTACTCCCCAGCTACAAGGCGAACCGCAAGCCCATTCCTCAACCACTCTCCAATGCATTGGATCAGTTCCAACAGGCGTTTTGGCAACTTGGCGTTGATTCTCTGCTATCAGAGTCAGATGAAGCCGATGATCTGATAGCCACAATAACAGCCAAGGCGAGCAATCACCTGCCTGTGGTGATTGTCTCAACCGATCACGGCTATGGTCAGCTAATAGGGGCGGCGATTTCTCAATGGGACTGCTTTTTGCGCCAATATCTTGATGAGCAATTTTATCGCGAAAAGTACGCTATTCAGCCCGGTTTACTTCCGTTGTTTGTGTCACTGGTAGGTAGCCACAGTCATAACATCAAAGGCGTTAAGGGCGTCGGAAAAAAAACTGCCGCAAATCTGCTGCAACATATTCAAGAGCCGTCCGATATTTGGAGAGATGTGATTGATGATCCCAAGTTGGCGCAAAAACTGAGAGAGAGTGCAGATATTATCGATATCA
Source organism: Corallincola platygyrae (assembly GCF_039544265.1). Taxonomy (NCBI): domain Bacteria; kingdom Pseudomonadati; phylum Pseudomonadota; class Gammaproteobacteria; order Alteromonadales; family Psychromonadaceae; genus Corallincola; species Corallincola platygyrae. The sequence continues at coordinate 79,909 of NZ_BAABLI010000033.1, forward strand.
ACTTTCGTATTTTGAATTATAAGAAAGATATCCCCTTAGGCTTTTCAATGAGTGAAATACGTTATTCAGGAGCAAAGGATGCTTGAAACAACAAATGTGCTTATCACCGGAGCCAACCGAGGCATCGGCTTGGAGTTTGTAAAATACTATTTGGCTCAGGGTGCTAATGTGATTGCCTGCTGCCGGCATCCATCTGAAGCCCATGAGCTTGTCACGATAAAGCGGGAACAACCAGACAAACTCGCTATACAGACGCTCGATGTAGCAGATCCCGAAAGCATTGAGCAGGCTGCAATGAAATTAGCCAACCTCTCTATCGACATACTGATCAACAACGCAGGAGTATATGGGCCCAAAGGCTATAGTTTTGGAGACGTTGAAGCGGATGTTTGGCAACAAGTACTGCAGGTAAATACCATTGCCCCACTCTTAGTCAGCCAAGCTTTTCTACCCCATTTGAAAGCTGGAAAACTTAAAGTGCTAGCCTGCATCACCAGCAAGATGGGAAGCATGGCCGATAATGGCTCCGGTGGCAGCTATATCTACCGCAGCTCCAAAGCAGGGCTAAATGCGGTGGTCAAAAGCATGGCAATCGACCTGGCTGCTCACCAGATTAAAGTGGTCGCACTCCACCCCGGCTGGGTGAAAACCCAGATGGGTGGCAGCAATGCATTGATCACAACTGAGCAATCAGTCTGCGGCATGACTCAAGTAATTGATAAATTAGATAATGAAACCTCTGGCCTGATGATAAACTTTGATGGAACGGCTATACCTTGGTAGCTGATATTGCGGTAAGTAGACAGTTTGCAGATGTCCGACTCTGATAAATCTTTACATATTAAACATCCAGACACTCTATATCAGGGTGTTTACAAACTGTTTGTTATGGCCGAAGTGCCAGATAGGACAGGCTTTGCAAAAGCCGCATTGGCCCTGGCAAAATCTATCTATCATGGATACCCGGTCGACGCCCCTGTGATGATTGCGCATTTGTCCCTGCACAATCACCGCTACGCCCTGTCAGTCAACGAAGCGCTCAACTGCGCGATCCTTACCTGCGCGCTTTGTTATCAACGCCGATGGCCAGCTCAGCTCAGTGTGCCTTTGATTGCCGCTGCTTTGACCAGAGATATCTCACATCTGGCAATGAGTGATAGCCGATTCGATGGCACACGTTTTACCGATGAACAAGCCAACGTTTGGCTGCAACGGGGCCAACATAGCGCAGAGTGGTTAAAACAAGCGGGGGTCAAATCCTACATTTGGCTGAGATCGGTACAGCTTCATAACACCCGTATGAATGGCAAAGGGACACCAGCGCTTGCCGGCTATCAAATTAACCCTGCGGCACGGTTACTGGCATGGTGCAGTTTTTTTGCAGAGCAGATCTGCCCTAGAGAAAACCGCTCAGGTCTGCGTCCGCGCCAGATTATTCGCTATGCTATCGGCCGTGGCAGGCTTGCGTTTGATAGGGACCTGGTCAATCTAACGGCTAGAATTTTCGCGCCTATTCAACCTGGCGCAGTGATTAAAACCGATGATGAACAGCTGGCAATTGTTATCGGCCGACAGAATCGCAATGAAGCGTTAATCACTTCCATAGAAGCTAAAGACCTTTCTGTCGCGCAGTGTAATGTTGAACAGATCGTTCGTCGCTACCCGACTCAACTAGAAAAAGGGCGCCACTTCCTAGCCCGAATCATTCGGGGCTGGCAGCAGATGCAAGCGCAATCTGTAGTCCTTCTCGACGGATTGAAGTTGCCTCGACAAGATACCCTATCGCCCGAAGAGATTGCAGAAGCGGCGTACTTTTTTAATCAAGAAGAGCCGAGTGTTAATGAGCTCGCCAAACTGCTTGAACGTCATCCTGCACTGCAACGGCGGATGGCCAAACAGGCCAGCCTTATGAGCAAGCGCCAGCGGGACATTACTGACGCCAAACAAACACTGATGATGCTTGGACTAAAACGCGCAGCACCACTTGTCCAGAGAAGTGCCATTTTGATGGCGCTGGACAAAGACTCGGGCCCTTACCTACCCTCGATGTCGACCATTGTCGAAAACTATTCTGGATTAGCCTCTTTACTCGCCGATGCGACCCGGTTTGCAGATCCTGAAAAGATCAGAGTTGCAGCCACGGTTCAGTGCTCTGGCCTGCATTTGGCCCCAGAAATGTACTCTAACAGACCAAAATGGCATGACATAAATGCAGAAAACCCCAGCGGTTGGTTTAAGTCGAATGATCCTCAGCGACTCTCGTCGTTAGGTCTGGCCTTTGCATCTCGGTGGCAGCTGCCAGAATTTACCATTCATGCACTAACGTTGGCGGCAGATCGCGCCAGTCCAAACGCATCACGTAAAGCGATGGGCTATGCCTATCTGCTGCGATTAACCAGTTTACTATTCAGTCAGTTATGGGTTGAAGGCGAGCAATTACAACACGATCGGCTTAGCTCCTTGATGTCTGCTTTACACATCGAGCAATCACAAATTGCTAAGTGTCTGACAATATTCACAGAAAAATATCACCCACACTGTAGTCTCGATTAGCTTGATGATTTTATGAACAGTGGTAGAATCTGGCCTGTCGGATATGGAAGCCGGCAGAGATAGGAGAAGTAGCTTGCTGACATTGATTCGTTGGGTTTTCTGCTTGCTGAGTCTAGCAGCGACCGCCCTTTTTGTAGTTGACGGTGCATTACGTGCTAACCCAACTTTACCCATGGCGATATATATCGCAGTTATCATCTGGGGTATTGCGGGCGCATCGTGCTTTGCCCGCGATTGGAATATTGGTGCAGCTTACGCATTTCGTCCTTTCATGCTCTCAATCCCGGTAGGCTTGGGCCTCTGCATCTGGGGTTTCTGGACCGCAGACCATGAGCCAATGAGGTATTCTGAACTGCCTCGCCTAGCTAATGCTCAGCCTGTTCTGCATGATGAGAGTTATCAACTGCCTGATTACCAGGATCAGCTAAAACCTCAAACCTATCGCCCTAAGTTGCAAGCAGTACCAACACAAAAGCAGCCAGCACAAAAAATTATATCGATTGTGGCCAACGATTGTGACCTGAATACAGATCAGCAACGTTGGTGCCGCGGCTTTTACTTCGATTCAGGGGCTCGCCCAGAGCAAGAGTTGGTGGCACATGTTGCCAAACAGCCCATGCTAGAGATAGGCCCCTGGCCGGAAGATGCCTGCCCCAGTTACAGCGTGTTTGACGGCAAACACAAGTATGGGCAGGTGGTGAACATTCGTAAGGGTGAGGTTGAATGTGGCGTGGCGCCTGCCAAACATGGTCAAGCGCCTGTACAGGTTTGCCTGCAGTGGTATCAATACGATTGCATCGTGCCAGGCGCAAGCGCCTGGGCAGCTAACGATCGCGACGAGGCTCCCGACGTAAGTGTACAGTGATCTCCTCACGGTCATGATATAGATGCTTGGCCGTGACCTGATACCTCACACCCTCATCCCGCAAGTATTGTTTCATCAAATCAAGACAGCGCTCAGCTTCTGAAAACCTCTGTTTCATTGGCAATTTCAAGTTAAAAATTGCCTCTTCACACCAGCGGTTAGCGAGCCATTGGCCCATAAGTCTTGCCACACGGCCAGGCTTCTCAACCATGTCACACACCAGCCAAGTGACATTTTTACGCTTGGGCTCAAAGCCAAAACCATCTTCCTGAAAATGTTTAACCTGGCCGGTATCCATTAAGGCCTGATCCATTGGACCATTATCGACCGCAGAAACCATCATGCCCCTTCGAACCAGCTGATAAGTCCATCCTCCCGGGCTAGCACCTAAATCAACCGCGTTCATTCCAGATGTGACCCTTTTCTCTGTCTCTTCCGGTGGCACAAAGGTTAGAAATGCTTCTTCAAGCTTTAAGGATGAGCGGCTTGGCGCATCCTTGGGATGACGGAGCCTGGGGATCCCCATTTCAAAGCGGCTATTGTTACCCGGAATAGAGTAACCCAGCATCATCTCAGTGCCGCTGAGCACGCACAGGTGCATCACTGGCTTATCGGCTTTAGGTTTATCGGTCAGCTTGTTGTGCTTTCTCAGCTTCTGACGCAGCGGTACTGAAAACTTCCGACAGAATTTGCTAAGCTCTTTCCCTTCATTGGTATCAGTGGGCTCAACAATCAGTTCACCGCAAAGAGGCAGGGACTGGGCCGCTTCAAGTACTTCTGCGACGCGATCATCAACCGATATATCCTTTAAATGTGCCGTACATGCAATCATCTGTCGGGCAAAAATCAGTCGCCAAAATTGCAGACGACGCACCAGGTACTCAGCATCACCTTCAGTAAAACACTTGTATAAAACATATCCGGTGTTCGGTTTTGCTTCTGCATATCCAGCAGCCACGCTCATTGCCCTGTGTTGGATCTCTGCAGCACACTCCTTTTCAAAACCGGGGCGGCAATACAATAACAGTGCGTTCATGACATCTCCTGCCAGATTTTCTTTGCGGATAAAAGCCAGCCCAAAATCATCGCAGAGCCGCCTATGGGCGTCACCATGCCAATGGTACGCACCCCAGAGAGAGCGAGCAGATAGAGGCTGACGCTAAAAATTAACGCGCCAGTGACTAACCAGACGGCTTCAGCTTTCAGTCGAATACCGCTGAAAAGAGAAAGCGCCACCAATACTAATACACCTAGCCCATGATATATCTGATACTGCACTCCCGTTTGGAATGCAGCCAAAAGCTCTGGTTCAAGTCTGGCTTTCAAGCCATGGGCGGCAAAAGCACCTAATGCAATACCGCTCGCCATCATCAATGCACCTATGGTGGCAAGATTCTTCATGCTATCTCATTAATCCTGTTTTATTCCGGATGTTTATCAGCACGCGAGTTTTGACTTGATAAACCTAGCGGTTTGCTCAGCAGCAAACACTATGTTGTCGTCCTGCGTGACACCAGACTTCTTCGTTGGCTTAAAACTGTGTTCACCATCTTTTACGGCGACCAATGAAACATGCTCGGGTAACTGAAAACCAGACCATTCATCACTCCGGCCAAAAGGGTCTCGTTCACCCTGCAAAACGAATATGTCAGCAGCGCTTGCTTCAAGCTCGTCTCTGCGTAAACGCTCTGGCTTACCCGGTGGGTGAAATGGATAACCGTAGGCAATAACACCTCTGGCTGACAGCCCTTCAGCAACCAGACACGCCACTCGGCTTCCCATCGATTTGCCAGCAACAAACAAGGGCAGATTATGATCAAGCTGTTCCCCTACCCGAGTCATACAATCAACCAGCTTGGGCAGACGATCCGGAGGGCGTTTTTTCTGCTGCTCCAGTGCCTGCACCATATAATCAAAATTGAAGCGTACGACCTCAAGATGTTGATTCGACAAGGCCTCAGCCAGCCGTGACATGAAGTCATGAGACATGCCTGCACCGGCACCATGGGCCAACAGCAGCCTTGCTATCGGCTGTTCAGCGCCGTTGACCAGTATGTTAGGGTTTACATCACAAGCTGAGCAGTCAGTCATGATGGCTGCCTGCTACTGCGACTTCCTCTTCAGGCTGCATGCCTGCAAGGTAGTTCTGTTCTGTCGTTACCCTGTCCATGACCCACTCTTTAAACGCCACCACCTTAGGGTTATCCGCATCTTCTTCCGGATAGACCAAATAGTAGGAATCACGGCTGAGCATTGCCGTTTTAAATGGCACAACAAGGCGTCCACTTTCAATATCCGGGCGAGCCAACGTTGTATGTCCCAGGGCAATGCCCTGCCCCAGAATAGCGGCCTGTAGTGCCATGGTTGAGTGACTGAATATTGGCCCTACATTGGCGTTAACCTGTTTGGCACCAGCTTGCCTCAGCCATCGCTTCCAGTCTTGGCGAGAGCCATCGTGCAGCAGGGTCCTGTTGACCAAGTCATCAGGCTCTTGCAGCTTGTCTGCACCTTTGACAAATTCAGGCGCACATACCGGGATGCGGTATTCAGCATGTAACTTACAGGACTCGTAGCCAGGCCATCTTCCACGACCGTAGAAAAATGCCACATCAACATCGTCTTCCAGCGGGCCAGACTCTCTATCAATCGCCTTGATTCGGACATCAATTTCAGGGAACTTTGAACTGAAGTCGCTTAATCGAGGCACCAGCCAACTGATAGCAAAACTCGGTGTCATGCTCACCGTCAGTGCACCGCTGGCACGCCTTGCCAACATGCGTTCGGTTGCCTCAGACAAACTTCGTAATAACGGGCTGATCGCCTGAAAGTAACTCTGGCCCTCTTCTGTCAGTAGCAATGCGCGATGCGCTCTGCGAAACAGGCGGACACCGAGATAGCTTTCCAGCGATTTGATCTGGTGGCTCACCGCAGCCTGGGTAACAAAAAGCTCTTCGGCGGCACGTGTAAAGCTGAGGTGGCGCGCGGCCACCTCAAACGTTCTAACAGCATTGAGCGGGGGAAGTTTGCTACTCATCAAGCAGAGGTATCAATCTCAGGTAATGACTTCACAACCTCATCCACCGCCTTCACGTGGGAGAGGAAGGATTCCAGCTTAGACAAGGGCAATGCGCTTGGGCCATCACAACGTGCATTGTCGGGATCTGGATGAGACTCGAGGAACAGTCCTGCCAAACCTACTGCCATACCTGCACGCGCAAGCTCTGTCACCTGAGAACGGCGACCACCGGATGCTGCCCCCAAAGGATCACGACACTGGAGCGCATGGGTCACATCGAAAATCATGGGAGCGTTGTCACATGCGTCTCGCATCACACCAAAGCCAAGCATATCCACGACCAGATTGTCATAGCCCATGCAGCTGCCACGTTCACACAGAATGACTCGCTCGTTGCCACACTCACCAAACTTCTCGACGATATTCTTCATCTGGCCAGGACTTAAAAACTGGGGCTTCTTGATATTGATTGCTGCTCCGGTTTTAGCCATAGCCTCGACCAAGTCGGTTTGTCGGGCCAGAAATGCCGGAAGCTGAATCACATCGACCACTTCTGCAACAGGTGCAGCCTGAGATGGCTCATGAATATCTGTGATAACAGGCATACCAAAAGTGCTTTTCAGCTCTTCAAAAATCTTTAAGCCTTCATCCAGGCCTGGACCACGATAAGAAAACACCGAGGAGCGATTCGCTTTATCGAAGCTGGCTTTGAATATGTACGGAATGCCCAGCTTCTCTGTCACTTTGACGTAGTGCTCAGCCGCCTTCATGGCTAAATCTCGGGACTCCAGCACATTGATGCCGCCAAACAAGACAAATGGCGCGCGGTTAGCTACTTCAATATCACCAATCTTAACGACCTGTTGTGCCATAACCTTCTCTCTTCTCTTTTTATTCGGGCCAGCGATTTCGCGGACGGAAAACAGTTCTAAGACTAGTGGAACACAACCTGTTCGCTAGCCATTTGACGCATTTGGGTTTTCAACAGCGGTGCCGACGGATCATCTGGGCATTTGTCCAGAAAGAACTCAAAGTCCTTTACTGCTAAAGGAAAGCATTCCAATTGCTGAAGCAAAAAGCCTCGGTCACGAACCTCAAATGGATCATCACCATTCATGGCCAAAAGGCGCTCACTACAAATCAGTGCTTCAGCGAATTTTTCTTCACGGATATAGGCGGCCTTTAATCCCAGCAACAAACGACCCATTGCCTCATCTTCAGAAATGCCTTTAAGCATCTCTGAATCCAATCTTGCCAGGTCGCCCTTGATACCTCGATACCGGGCTTCCATTTCACTAAAAGAGAGTTCACGCCCTTCGGTTGCATCAATATAACGATAGCCTTGCTGGGGATCTGCAAGCTTCACCAATACCGCGCCAGGGTACTCGACCAGTTCGCCACTAACTTCACTGTATTGAAGCAGGTATAGATAGAGCATAGACATGACAATAGGACTGCCCGCCTGTTGCAACAACACCTTATCAACCAGGCCATTGTCAGGACTCAAGCAGTTCTCGGCCTGAGCTTTAAATTCCAATTCGCCATAAAAGAACTCATTGAAAGCGGCCAATCGCGCGTCCAGCGAATCATAATAGGCGGTTCGCTGCGCAACATCCCATGCCCACTTATCTAGCAGCATCAGGGTTTTAGCGGTAACGAATTTACGTTGCAATCGGGAGGACAGTTCAAGGGCCTGTCCGGTCACTGATTTGATATCAAACGTCGCAGTCAAATTTACTTCTCTACTCACGAACGGGTTTAACCAAGAATAAATGGCGCTTTTGTTCTGGCCATATACAAAATGGCGCCAAAGGTAGCCACTGCACAAGCAAAACAGATACGTTTGATGGTGGCAGTTTTACCCCATTTCAAGGCAAACATGCCCAAAACAATATATAGGATCAGCAGCAGGATCTTCTCTGTCAGCCAGGCATGCACAAAGGGGTATTGCTGTATTGCAATGGCAATCATTGCAGCAGAGACCAAAAGCAGCGTATCGTTAATATGAGGCACGACTTTGAGCAGTTTGGCATTGGCAAATCGGGAGTTAACTTGCTGCAATACAAAACGAAGCACAAACAGAAAGATGCTGATCACAGCAAACATCATATGCATATGTTTCAACATCAGGTAGTTCTCAGCCAACATCAACTCATCCCCTTTGTATTCGGCTCACTAAGCGTTAAATTGGGCTAACGTACAACGCGGGTTACCACCCAGATCCTTCTTGGTTTCCACCGAGGTAAATCCGGCCGAGCTCAATAAAGCCCTGACCGCTTCCCCCTGTTGCCAGCCATGTTCGATCATCAGCCATCCATCTGCAAGCAGGTGTTTCTTTGCCTGCTCTATGATGGCAATGATATCTGCCAGCCCAGCGTTTTCGGCAACCAAAGCAGACTTTGGTTCAAATCGCACATCGCCCTCTGACAAATGCGGATCATTGGCATCTATATAGGGCGGATTAGTGACAATCAAATTGAATTTGGCGTCAACGTCAAAAGCCGATAGCCAATCGCTCTGCAAAAAAGCCACCTGGCGCAGGTTCAGCCGGTTTGCATTCCGTTTAGCAAGCTCGACGGCTGACATTACGCGGTCACATCCCCATATCTGCCAGTCCGGTTGTTCTGAGGCCAGCGCCAACGCAATTGCCCCCGTCCCCGTTCCCAGGTCAATTACTCGCGCGTCAGCTGCCAATGGCAGTGCCAACGCCAACTCAATCAACAGCTCGGTATCAGGGCGCGGGATCAGAGTATCGGCCGACACTTCAAATGGCAGACTCCAAAACTCCCGATAGCCTGTAATGTGTGCAATTGGCTCGCCTGCCGCACGCCGCTGCAATAACGCCACAAATGCATCACGCACCTCATCAACAAGCACTTTTTCTGGCCAGGTAAGCAGATAACTGCTGGGCTTACCCAGTAGATGGCAAAGCAGCACATCTACATCCAGCGCGGCCGTATCTGTCAGCCCTTTTAACTGTTCACGCCCCCACTTTCTGAGGGCTGCGATACTATTTTCCGGGCTACTGGTCGCCGAATCGTAATCAGGCATCTTGTGCCAGAGCGGCTAATCTATCTGCCTGATCTTCCTGAATGATCGGCTGTAACACAGCGTCTAATTCGCCTTCCATCACTTCTGCCAAGCGATACAGGGTGAGGTTGATACGGTGGTCACTCACTCGCCCTTGCGGGAAGTTGTAGGTACGGATTCGCTCTGAGCGATCGCCACTTGCAACCAGGCTGCGACGCATGGTGTCCTCTTCCGCCTGCCGCTTTTCATCTTCCGCCGCTTGCAATCGCGCTTGAAGCACGCTCATTGCTTTGGCTCGGTTCTTATGCTGCGAGCGCTCATCCTGACACTCAACCACCACGCCCGACGGGATGTGGGTAATTCGGATCGCCGAGTCGGTTTTGTTCACGTGCTGACCACCCGCCCCACTGGCGCGGAAAGTATCCACTTTCAGATCGGCAGGGTTAATCTCAATCGCTTCGGCCTCAGGGATCTCAGGCATCACAGCAACTGTAACCGCAGAGGTATGAATACGCCCTTGCGATTCTGTTTCCGGTACTCGCTGCACACGATGGCCGCCAGATTCAAACTTCATACGGCCATAAACACCATCACCTGTGACATGGGCGATCATTTCTTTGTAGCCGCCATGCTCACCTTCGTTTGCGGTCACGACGGCGATCTTCCAGCCCATCTGCTCGGCATAACGGCCGTACATGCGGAATAGATCGCCCGCAAAAATGGCGGCCTCATCACCACCGGCACCCGCTCGAATCTCAAGATAAGCGTTGTTATCATCTTTAGGATCACGAGGAATCAGTAGGATCTGTAATGCCTGAGCAAGTTCTTCTACTGCGTCCTTTGCCGCTTTGAATTCTTCCTGAGCCATCTCACGCATTTCAGGATCATCATCCTTGAGCATCTCTTCAGCTGCCTCAAGATCCTGCTCTGCCTGCTGGTAGTCGTTAAAACTCTTGGTGACCTCTTCCAGCTGCGAATACTCTTTCGAGAGTGCGCGGAACTTGTCCTGATCACTAATAACCTCAGGTTCACCAAGAAGGGCCTGAACTTCTTCATGACGCTCAGCAAGCGCCTCTAGTTTTGCGTAGATAGATGATTTCATCGTTTCCCAGAGAGATTAGCCGTGCTTGATCAGATCCAGCCCAAGCACATCTCTTATTAGATTGAGCTTATCCATCTCACCGGCCTGACCCGCATCGGTCAGCGCTCTGGTTGGCGCATGAATAAGTCGATTAGTTAATTTGTAGGCCAGCTCGTTTAGCACCTGCTCTGGTGCACCGCCGCCCTGAAGGTTTTTAAGTGCACGTTCTAACAGCTCATCCCGCGTCTCTTCGGCCAAATGACGATAAGAACGAATAGTGTCAACCGCACTTTGACCACGTAACCAGCCTTCGAATACGTCCACCTGATCCGCGATAATCAGTTCAGCTTCTTCGGCCGCTTCTTTGCGAGAGGCCACATTCTGCTCAACGATACCCTGAAGATCATCGACGGTATAAAGGTACGCGCCGTCCAGTTCTTCCACCTGCGCTTCAATATCTCTTGGAACAGCCAGGTCAATAAGAAGCATAGGTGCCTGCTTTCTTCGAACCAAGGCTTCACTCACCATGCCAGTTCCGATAATAGGCAACGGCGCCGCAGTGGAAGAGATCACAATATCCGCAGACGGCATATGTTCCGGCACCTGACTCAGGGTAATTGCTTCAGCCTGGAACTTGTCAGCGACTTCGAGCGCTCTGGCCACAGTTCTGTTAGCAACCATCATCTGCCCAGCGCCCTGCTCCTTCAGGTGCTGAGCCACCAGTTCAATGGTTTCACCAGCGCCCACTAATAGAACACGGCTTTGTTCCAATGAACCGAAGATATGTTTTGCCAGGTTAACCGCTGCATAGGCAACAGACACAGCACTGGCACCTATTTCAGTTTCAGTACGTACCCGCTTAGCAACACTGAATGACTGCTGAAACAGGCGATCCAGCACCGTGCCCAGTGTGTTGGCAGCGCGAGCTGATGCGTACGCCTGCTTGGCCTGTCCTAAGATCTGCGGTTCACCAAGCACCAATGAATCCAGGCCACTGGCAACGCGCATCAAGTGACGCACGGCCTCATTATTCTCGTGGCGATAGATAACATCAGAGAGCGTTGACACTGGAATATTGTGAAAGTCAGCCCACCAAAGCAACAGCGCATCGGACAGGCCTTGGTCACCGTGGCAATAGATCTCTGTCCGATTACAGGTAGAGACAATGGCTGTTTCGTTCACCCCCTGCATCGCCTGCAACGCACGTGCAGCGTCAATCAGGGCATCAGGTGAAAAAGCCACCTGCTCCCGAAGAGATACTGTTGCTGTTTTGTGGTTTAGGCCGAAGGCGTAAAGCGCCATTTCTCAGTAAAACTGCCATTCATTTTCGTGACTATCGGGCAATTTTACGAGAATAGCGCCTTTCAGGGAAGTCAATCAGTTGCCCAACTAAGTACCAAGGTTATACTGTCCGAAAATTAGTGTGGATTTTGTTGTCAGTAACAAAGTCTCTTTACGTTGTCATAACGGGTTATCTCCCTTGAACATTTCTACCCTATTGCGTCTATCGGCTCTTGTTCTAACCGCCCTTTTGCTCACGGGTTGCCCACAAACCCCAACCATACAACCAGATGATGTTGCCGATCCCGAACAGGCATTTGCACTTCATCAAGCCGACCTCGAACAACTTTCTCATTGGAAGATCCGAGGAAAAGTCGCCATCAAAACTGCGGATGAAACCAATACTGCCAATCTTAATTGGCAACTAGAGCAAGACGTTTATGCCCTGAAGCTCACCAGCTTCATTGGTACTTCATTGATGGAATTGGACGGAGATAGATATCAAGCAAAGCTGAAAGTGGATGGCGAAACCTATGTCTCGCGCGCACCGGAACGTCTCATTTACCAAACCACAGGATGGCGACTACCCGTGAGCACACTTCCGGATTGGGTGGTTGGCAGGCTCAGTGATAGCGCGAGCAAACACACGCTGGATGCCAGCGGTCGCCTGGCAACCCAGTCACTACAGACGGAAGATGGTATGCAATGGAAACTCGACTATCGTGAGTATCAGCAGGTTGACCAGCGATGGCTGCCAAGAAAAATGACCATTAACGGGCCCGAAATCACTATCAAATTGGTCATAAGCAAATGGGAGGTACTCTCTTGATGGCCTCTCAAGAAAACCTGCTCAACGTACCTAGCCCTGCCAAACTCAATCTTTTTCTGCATATAAATGGTCGCCGAGAAGATGGTTACCACGAGCTGGAAACAGTGTTCCAGTTCATTGATTATGGTGACACGCTCAGTTTTTCCGTTCGTCAGGATAGCGAGGTTTCCTTAACGCCGGGCATTGATGGTGTTCCCAACGAGTCCAATTTAATCGTTAAAGCTGCAAGACTGCTGCAACAGACCTGTGGCTGTGACCTGGGCGCAGACATTACTCTGGAAAAACGCTTGCCCATGGGCGGTGGTATTGGTGGTGGGTCGTCAAACGCTGCAACCACCCTACTGGCATTAAACAAACTTTGGGGGTTGGCGCTCGATCAGGATCAGTTAGCAGCCCTTGGCCTGACGTTAGGTGCGGACGTGCCGGTATTTGTAAGAGGTTATGCAGCCCTGGCGCAAGGCGTTGGCGAACATCTAACTCCCATAGAGTTGGCAGAGCCTTGGTATGTGGTGTTAAGGCCAGATTGTCACATTGGTACTGCCGATGTATTTGGCGACGCAAATCTGCCAAGAAATACCGCTAAATTAGAAAAACCACCCAAAGATATGTGGCAGCTCAAAAATGACTGCCAAAAACTGGTGTGTGAAAAGTTCCCTGAAGTTGAAAAGGCCTTACGCTGGTTGCTAGAATACGCGCCGGCTAGGATGACGGGCACTGGAAGTTGTGTTTTTGCACAGTTTGACAGTGAAGATAAGGCGAAAGCCTGCCTGGCTGCGGCAGCCCAAACCTACCAGGGCTTCGTAGCAAAAGGTACTAACCGTTCTCCTCTGCTAAAGTATCTGAACACGCAATAAAACAAATTTTTATTGGGGTATCGCCAAGCGGTAAGGCAGCGGGTTTTGATCCCGCCATTCCCAGGTTCGAATCCTGGTACCCCAGCCAACTCTTTAATCATGCTCCGAGGGTCAAAACGTGCCTGATATGAAGCTTTTCGCCGGTAACGCAACACCGGAACTCGCAGAAAAGATCGCCGAACGTCTTTACATCAAACTGGGTTCCGCCTCTGTCGGCCGCTTCAGTGACGGTGAGATCAGTGTCCAAATTAATGAAAATGTGCGAGGCCTGGATATCTTTATCATCCAGTCCACCTGTGCACCAACCAACGACAATCTGATGGAATTGATCGTGATGGTTGATGCGCTGCGTCGTGCTTCAGCAGGTCGTATTACTGCGGTAATTCCTTACTTTGGTTACGCACGTCAGGACCGCCGTGTACGTTCACAGCGTGTACCTATTACCGCGAAAGTCGTGGCAGACTTCCTATCAAGCGTCGGTGTTGACCGCGTGTTGACCGTTGACCTTCACGCCGAACAGATCCAGGGTTTCTTCGATGTACCGGTAGATAACGTATTCGGTACGCCTATCCTGCTCAACGATCTTAAGCAGAAGCAATATGAAGAGGCGATCGTCGTTTCCCCAGATATCGGCGGTGTTGTTCGTGCCCGAGCGATGGCCAAGCTACTGGAAACCGACCTGGCGATTATCGACAAGCGTCGTCCTCAAGCCAACGTATCTCAGGTAATGAACATTATCGGTGACGTAGAAGGCCGTGACTGTATCCTGGTTGACGACATGATCGACACTGGCGGTACTCTTTGTAAGGCAGCTGAAGCGCTGAAAGAACATGGTGCAAAGCGTGTGTTTGCTTATGCCACACACCCGGTGTTCTCTGGTAACGCCATCGCCAACATCAAAGACAGCGTGATTGATGAAGTGGTTGTCACTGACACTATCCCGCTGCACCCGGACATGGCTAAATTGCCTAACGTTCGTCAGCTGACCATGAGTGGTCTGTTGGCAGAAGCGATCCGCCGCGTGAGCAATGAAGAATCTATCTCGGCGATGTTCAGCTAAGCTTTTCGCTGACCAACGACGAATCATAAAGGAGCCGAAAGGCTCCTTTTTCGTAATTTAATTGAGTGCGGTAGGACTTAGTGTTAGGATACCGCGCCTTTTAAAGGCTGGGTCGATTATTTGGTCGCGAATAATCGACAAATTTTACTTATTTGGAGTGACATAAATGTCTGATATCTATACTTTGGATGCAGAAATCCGTACAGACCTGGGGAAAGGTGCGAGCCGCCGCCTGCGTCACGCGGACAAAGTTCCTGCAGTCCTTTACGGTGGTGACAAAGAAGCCGTATCTCTGACTCTGGATCACAACAAGGTGATCAAAGCGTCTGAAAACGAAGGTTTCTACAGCCACATCCTGACTCTGAACATCGGCGGCGAGAAAGTTGAAGCGCTGCTGAAAGACGTTCAGCGTCACGTGTACAAGCCAAAGATCACTCACTTGGACTTCCAACGTGTTGATGCGACTCACGCTATCCACACTAAAGTTCCAGTGCACTTCCTGAACGAAGAAACTGCAGCTGCAGTTAAAGCCGGCGGCATCGTGGTTCACCACATCACTGAAGTGGAAATCACCTGTCTGCCAGCAGATCTGCCAGAGTTCGTTGAAGTTGACGTTGCTGACATGGAACAGGGCGCTACCCTGCACCTGTCTGACGTAGCTCTGCCTAAGGGCGTAACTTCAGTAGAACTGGCGAAAGGCGAAGGCCACGACCAAGCGGTTGTTAGCATCAATGCTCCTAAGGGCGCAGCTGCTGACGAAGACGACGCAGAAGGCGAAGAAGCCGCTTCTGAGGAATAATTGCCCGGGGACACCTTGAGCAAAGATATCCTATTGATTGTGGGCCTGGGTAATCCAGGCCCCGAATATCAAAAGACCCGCCATAACGCCGGTGAGTGGTATGTTGAAGAACTTGCCCGCACCCACGGCGCCACGCTAAAGGCGGAAAGCAAATTTTTTGGGCGCACAGCTCAAATCTCGCTTAACGGCGAAACCGTTCGTTTACTTATTCCCAGTACTTTTATGAACCGCAGCGGCCAAGCTGTCGGCGCATTGGCGAACTTTTATCGCATCGCGCCCGAGCAGGTGCTGGTTGCCCATGATGAGATGGATATGCCGCCAGGCGTAGCCAAGTTCAAACAAGGTGGCGGTCATGGTGGTCACAATGGCCTCAGAGACATCATCGCCCGGCTGGGAAACAATAAGAATTTTCATCGTCTGCGGATTGGCATTGGCCACCCCGGAGATAAGAACCTGGTAACAGGTTACGTGCTGGGCAAAGCATCCAGCCAACAACAGCAATTAATCGATCAGGCGATTGATGAAGCCACGCGCTGCACCGATATTCTGATCAAAGATGGCCTGGTCAAGGCCATGAATCGACTTCACGGCTTCAAAGCCGAATAACCGGCTCTTTTCAGAGGATTTTCGACATGGGTTTTAAATGTGGCATTGTTGGTCTGCCAAACGTGGGTAAATCTACCCTGTTTAATGCATTGACCAAAGCAGGTATTGAAGCAGCCAACTTCCCTTTTTGTACCATCGAACCCAATACCGGCGTAGTCCCTGTACCGGACCTGCGTTTGGATAAGCTGGCTGCTATCGTAAACCCGCAACGCGTACTGCCAACAACCATGGAATTCGTAGATATCGCCGGTTTGGTAAAAGGCGCCTCGACAGGACAAGGCCTGGGCAACAAGTTCTTGGCCAATATCCGTGAAACTGACGCCATCGGTCACGTGGTCCGCTGCTTTGAAAACGACGATATCGTGCACGTTGAGGGTCGCATCGACCCAGCCGATGACATCGACGTCATCAATACTGAATTGGCATTGGCTGATATGGAAAGCTGCGAACGCGCCATCACCCGTGTTGCTAAAAAGGCAAAGGGCGGTGACGCAGATGCCAAATTCGAGATGCCCATTCTTGAACGGATCTTAGCCCACCTTGAAGAAGGCAAAATGATCCGCGCTTTGGAACTGACCAAGGAAGAAGCTGCCGCAATCCGTTATATGAACTTCCTGACCAGCAAGCCAACTATGTACATTGCTAACGTCAACGAAGACGGTTTTGAGAATAATCCGCATCTGGATAAAGTTCGCGAGATCGCTGAAAGCGAGAACGCGGTTGTGGTACCTGTGTGCGCGTCTATTGAATCTGAAATCGCCGAATTGGACGATGAAGACAAAGCAGAGTTTATGGAAGAGATGGGCTTGGAAGAGCCTGGCCTGAACCGTGTGATTCGTGCTGGTTACGAGCTGCTTCACCTCCACACTTACTTTACTGCTGGTGTGAAGGAAGTTCGCGCCTGGACTGTACGCGTAGGCGCAACCGCACCTCAGGCTGCTGGCGTGATCCACACTGACTTTGAAAAAGGCTTTATCCGCGCTGAGATCGTCAGTTATGACGACTACATCGACAATAACGGTGAGCAAGGCGCTAAAGAAGCCGGTAAATGGCGACTGGAAGGTAAAGACTACATCGTTAAAGACGGCGACGTTATTCACTTCCGTTTTAACGTCTAGTCAAACTTCGACTCCATTCCAAAAAACCCGGCAATGCCGGGTTTTTTATTTCCTATTCCGCAGAGGCTTGCACAACAAAGATACAGCTCCCAATATAGAGCCAAAAGAGGAGAACCTTTGCCAATGGACTACAAAATAAGGGCGATGGAGCCAAGCGATATCCCTTCCATTACCGAAATGCTCTCAGATAGCGCGGTATTCCCAAATACCACGCGTCAGCCTTATAACAGTACAGCTATGGTCGAGCCGCTGTTTGCTAACCAGCAACAAACCCATTTAGTGGTTGAAAGTGAAGGTGAACTGATCGCCAGCGGTAGTTTACTCACTGAAGCTAATCCTCGGCGTAAACACTGTGCCGAGCTTGCGATCACCGTGGCTAACAGCTGGCAGGGTAAAGGGGTCGGCTCTTTGCTTATGACAGCGCTGATCAACCAAGCTGACAATTGGCTTAATCTGCTCCGTATTGAGCTGGTGGTATATGTTGATAACCAGGCAGCTATCGCCATGTACAAAAAATTTGGCTTTGAAATAGAAGGGACCCGACGTGCCGACGCATTCAAGGACGGTCAGTATTGTGACAGTCACTTGATGGCCCGCCTGTCGCCGGCATTACGAACAAAGGTCAGTTAGCAGACTTATGATGAGCGGCAATCGCTATAGAGTGCTTTATGCCGCGACCGTTCTGTTTTTGGGGGCGTTCGGAATGGGAGCCTACACCGGATTTTCGAGTGCTCCCTGTGGAAACGCCAACTACCTATGGTGCAGCGATTTTGAGTCTGGCCTCAAGGGATGGCATAGAGGTATCAACGACCCCAATGTAAAGCTTATCCACTTCCCAGGACCAATGGGTGCCCATCAACAGAATACGGTAATGCAGCTCAGGCTGCCCCCTGGAAAAGGCGGCACGGGAGTTACTCGGCTCTTACCCAGCAGTTACAACAAACTCTTCCTTCGGTGGAATCAGCTTTTTGAGGCTGGCTTTGACTTCCACGCCAATTACCACGGTCAGGGCCTGCAGGCGATAAACCAAAAGGGAAAGGCGGGGTTCAGACCCAAAGGAGATGACTGGTTTTCTGTCAAACTTGACCACACGATTCATCCACAAACAGAGCACCCCTCTCCCTACCTTTATGCTTACTTCCCTGGCATGAATATGGACTGTAAAGATCCTCATGGACGCTGCTGGGGTGAGCACCTCCCCTGCTTTATTAGTCAAAAGCGTTATTGTAGAGATCCTAATTTTCACCCCGCATACTCATTGCCAGAGCTGAGACAACAGCACTGGTATTGCATCGAAATCATGGTGGACATGGGCTCGCCCACGCCAACAGCAGAAGGTGCCGATGGTATGTTGAGCCTGACTATCGACGACAAACTTATCGGTAACTGGAGCGATCTTTGGCTCAGAAGCGACGGCGGTTTAAAGCTCAACCGAATAGTGATGGGGCTGTATCACCACGAAGAACATAGTGAAGCGGGTGTATTGATTGATGATGTGGTCATCAGCAGGCAGCCAATTGGCTGCCTGCAAAAGTAAAGCAACAAAGTTACTTTTTATCTACGGTCACCTCTGCAAATGACTGCCCAGTCCAACTCTCGTATTCGCTTTGCTGAAGTGGCGTCGCCTCTTCCATCTTCACCAACGATAGTTTTCCTAAAGTTTCGCCCAGTTCCATACTGACACGCATCAGCTTGTCACGACGGAACAGGTGCACGACCAACTGCTCGCCTGGCTGATGTTTGCTGATAATGGATTTAGCTGATGCGGCAGATAATCTCTGACCGTTGATTGCTAGTATCTGATCACCCTCGGCGATACCTGCAGCCCATGCCGCTTTGCCTTTACTGGTATGCTGAACCAGCCAGCGGCCTTTCTCTTCCGCCAATTTCCAGCCAGCATCAGCAACCGGCTGCTTATGCTGCCACTGCATCTGCAATCCAAAATAAGCCAGTAGTGAAGCTACATCTAAGGTTTCAGTGCCTTCAACATAGGCAACCCAAGGATGAGAAATATCATCACCGCTCAGATCGCTCAGGATAGCCTGTACATCGGAGACCTTATAACCGCGGCCATCCAGTACAGAGAAGTTTTTGTACAGCGCTCGATGCAGATCATCCCAGCTACTCTCTCCGCCCGTGCTTTGGCGCAAGTGCACATCCCAAAACCAGGAAACTAATGAACCTTCACCATAGATACTGACACTATGGTTATGGCCGCGATGGCCACCACCTTCTACCCACCAATCGAAACTTGCCTCAGCCACTGACATTTCCGACTTGCCTGGACGCTCCAGATATGACTGCACCTCTTTTGCAAACAAGGTCAGAAATTCTTTCTCTTTGACTACGCCAGCCCGTACCGGCAGTAGCAAATCGTAATAACTGGTAGAGCCTTCTGCGATCCAAAGCAGTGGCGTGTAATTTTCAAACTGATAAGCGTAGGGAGTTAAACCTGCGGGTCGATAGTGTTTAACATTCCAAGTGTGGATCAACTCATGTGCAGCAGTAGAGATAAAGCGTATATAGTCTTTACGTTCGTGAAATGCATACCAGGGGAACTGGATAATTGTCGAGTTAAGGTGTTCGGTCGCGCCTCTGGCACCGCTGGTACCGTGAACCATGTAGACATAACGCTCAAAGGGATAGCTGCCCCACAACTCTCCGGCTGCTCTATCTAGTTTCTTAAGATCCTCTATCACCAGTTGGCTGTCGTGGTTTCCTTCCCCCCAAAACAGCAGCTGGTAATGGCGGTCAGCTACCTGAAACTCATGAAACTCATGAATACCGGTTTCTATCGGTGAGTCGACCAGAATGTCGTAGTTATCGGCAACAAAGATATGTTCGCCAAGTTTCTGCATACCACTTCGAGACTGCCAGGCCTCAGGCACATCCAGCACAACTTGCAATGGCAAGTTCCGCCCCTCCTTGGTGTACATAAATACACCCGACGCATCCAGATAGGCATGACTATCATCTATGTGTCTTACACGGTCGCCCAACATATTTGCATATAGTTGGTACTTAACTGTGATCTCCCCGGCTTTAGGTACATTCACTTGCCACTGGCTCTTATCTTCTTTCTCCCAGAATAACGGCTGACCGCTCTGGTCTGTGGCAGAGAACTGACGAATACCATTGGCAAGTGGCAACACACGATATTTACCAGTGCGCCACACAGGTAGATAGAAGGACACATCACCAGCGTTAACGCTTTGCTTGATGGTCACTTCCGCCAGATGGTGGCTTGGATCCGTCATTTTAATCTGATACTGAACCTGCGCAGCCGGTTTAGCCCATCCCCAATGGCTGAAAAATAAAAAGCTAAAAAGAATAAAAATTGCCTGTTTCATTATTTTTATCGACATAACATCTCTGGATTAATAAAAAGCTGGGGTATTTTACCCAAGAAAGAGGTCGCGGATCACAACCGATTAGTCGCTTTTTAACCTGCTACGTGTAGCAGCGCCTCAGTAGCGCATAATTATCGGCTACTTAAGCGCCAAATTGCTCAGAGTGTGTGCAATTAAAAAAAAGTACGAAAATTGGGGTTGACGAGGTAGGGGTGGATTCGCATAATACGCGCCACCCGAGAGGGCCAAGTTAGAAAATTCAGTGGCTATGTAGCTCAGCTGGTTAGAGCACAGCACTCATAATGCTGGGGTCGCAGGTTCAAGTCCCGCCATAGCCACCACTTTCTAATATGCTACGCGGAAGTGGCGGAATTGGTAGACGCGCTGGATTTAGGTTCCAGTGCCTTAGGGCGTGAGAGTTCAAGTCTCTCCTTCCGCACCATTTGTTGGGATATCGCCAAGCGGTAAGGCAGCGGGTTTTGATCCCGCCATTCCCAGGTTCGAATCCTGGTATCCCAGCCATATTCTTCTGGCTATTCAGCCAACCCCAAACAATTGGGATATCGCCAAGCGGTAAGGCAGCGGGTTTTGATCCCGCCATTCCCAGGTTCGAATCCTGGTATCCCAGCCATATACTGAAAACCCGGCATCTGCCGGGTTTTTTGTTTCTAGCGTCCAACACAGCTTAAAACATGGGCAAACCCATGGCATGTTTAAGCGCAGCACGTTTCAAAGGTGTCGGGCGATCCGCCAACCAAAGTCCTACATTTCTCAACAGTCGTACTGGCGCCTTGTCACTAGAGAAAGTCTTATACAAACCATCCATAGTACTCATCATCAACAAGTTTTCCGGGCGACGGCGGCGTTCATATCGTTTACAGGCCGTGATCACATCTGACGCCTGCTCTATCTCCTCGGCAAAACAAAGCACATCTTTGAAACCAAGGTTTACGCCCTGCCCTGCCAGCGGGTTAATCACGTGCGCTGCATCGCCCAGCAGAACTACTCGCCCATTAACATAGTGGTTCGCATGTTGGCGGCGGAGCGGGAAGCTGCCACGACTTAGGATCTCAAACTCAGGCAGTTGTTCAGGAAATGCATTTAGGATCTCATGGCTCAACTGGAGGTCATTTAATTTAAGCAGTTGCGCGACACGTTTTGGCGCATCGTACCAAACCAATGAGGCCTGGTTATTTGGCAGAGGTAACAAAGCTCTCGGACCAGATTCAAAGAATGCTTGCCAGGTGATCTCTGGAGCGCTTTCCTTGAGTCCAACGGAGATAACCATGGCATCCTGCTGATAATCCCAGCCTGTCACACCAATCCCCGATTGCTGACGTATGGCAGATTGCGCACCATCAGTTGCTGCAACCAATGCCGCCGTGAGTTTCGCCCCGCCAGCCAACAAAACCTCAATGTGATCATCGTGCTGGACCAGACCCGTCACTGATTCCGGGACGATGCACTCAACGTCACTTTTTTTAAGCTGTTGCCACAGCGCGAGTTGAACTAACTTATTTTCAGCTATGTAACCCAAGTGCGATGCGCCAATATCGTCAGCATCAAAATCAGTACGTGAACAACCCTGCTGCCATACCGACAAGCGTTTAAATAGGTGCGCTCGCATATCGAGCAAACGTGGCCAGGCCCCAACCGATTCGAGCAGTTGTTGCGAGCTTCGATTCAGGGCTGACACTCTCAAATCACATGGGCTGTCCGGCTGATAGTCATCTGGCTGTTTTTGCTCAACCAAAGCTATGCGTTTACCACTGTCAGCCAATCGTAGCGCCAGTGACGCCCCTACCATACCGCCACCGATGATAATTAAGTCAAACTGCATTTTGCTCCGCTCTGTCACGACTTTTTGTTGGATCGCCATCAGTCTAATTGATCTCGAATAAAAGGAGCAGGATCAATTTTGACTGAGTATTTTTCCACCATTTGTAACTAAACGTGTGGATCTGTCGACAAATACACAATTGATTACATCTTGACCAACACTGACATACATAAAAGGCTAGTCTTCAACCCACTGTTAAGCGGCACTGGCTTTAATTACGGGCAACACGGCGCAGTGCGAATATGGAAGGAATCGGAGTTAATCATGGTTAACAACAAACTGATGGGTATCTTGGCTGTATCGTTTGCCCTTACAACTTCTTCAGCCTGGGCGTCACCAGCAAAGCTTCACTCTGCGCTTGTTTCTGAAACGCAGCAGGAATTGGCAGATCAATTAGCAATGGACATTCGTCGCAGCGCAAGCGTTGCAATAACCAAATCCTCAGGGGAAGCAGAACTAGCTGCACAGCAAGTCACAGATGAAAAGATGCACGCGCGCATGAAGCCGCAAATGCCTGAAGCCGCGCAACTCCCCTGGTCCGAGTGTAATAGTTAAGTACTTCCCACCTATATTGTTTGCATTGGATATTAGTCGCCGCTCCGTTTGGGAGCGGCTTTTTTGTTGCATCCACTAAGGTCTTTAGACCTTAGTGGATGCCCGTTATCTGTCGTGCACGCTCTCGCACTGTGTTGCAGTGCATATGCCAACCAAACGGACTGTTATCGTCAATCTCATTTCGCTTTGCGTGATAAACCACACTCAAATTATCAGCGTCAGGATTGGGTCCAACCAGTGAGCGAAGGTAATCATCATAGGCATCCCTTAACTCAGGGTACCACTCGCTCAAGCAGGAGTTATTGAGTGCCATCTTTCTCACTGCCTTTACATCGCCCTCATTAGCAATGCTTAGGTCAGAGCAGGCGGTAACGATTACGGCGGCAATAGCAACAGTTAAGATTCTCAAAACATTCAACTCGTGACATATCAGACTGAAAATGTAGACCGACAGGTTTACCTAAAGTTCCAGGAAATGTATAACGGATAGTTTACTATTGCATCTGCTGTTACGAGGGAGCGAATGGCTCGCCACAACTGACCGCCAGCCATAGAGGGCCTTTTTCTAGCCACAACCCCCTAATCAGAGTAAAATGCTCGGCCCCGAAATCGGGCGGTACATTTTTTGATTAGATTAGGCGTCACATGAGCAAAAAACTGCATATCAAAACCTGGGGTTGTCAGATGAACGAGTATGACTCGTCCAAGATGGCTGACCTGCTCAATTCGATCGGCGGTTATCAGTTAACGGAAGAACCTGAAGAAGCGGATCTGTTACTGTTAAATACCTGTTCCATCAGGGAAAAGGCTCAGGAAAAAGTGTTTCACCAGCTTGGGCGCTGGAAAGAGCTGAAACAGAAAAAGCCTGATCTGGTCATCGGTGTTGGCGGCTGTGTTGCTTCTCAGGAGGGTGACGCATTACGTGAGCGCGCGCCCTATGTTGACATCGTATTTGGACCACAGACACTCCATCGTCTGCCTGAAATGATCCGCAGCGTACAGAACGAACACGCACCTGTCGTTGACGTTAGTTTCCCGGAGATCGAGAAGTTTGACCGTCTGCCCGAACCTCGTGCCGAAGGCCCTACCGCATTCGTTTCAATCATGGAAGGCTGTTCCAAGTACTGTACCTTCTGTGTGGTCCCTTACACCCGAGGCGAGGAAGTAAGCCGTCCACTGGATGACGTGTTGTTTGAGGTGGCGCAGCTAGCTGAACAAGGCGTACGCGAAGTCAACCTGCTGGGTCAGAATGTGAACGCTTACCGCGGTGAAACAAATGAAGGGGATATCTGCCCATTCTCTGATCTGCTTCGCTACGTAGCTGCTATCGATGGTATTGACCGCATTCGCTATACCACCTCACACCCGGTTGAGTTTACCGAAGACATTATTGATGTGTACGCCGAGCTTCCTGAACTGGTAAGTCACCTACATCTGCCGGTGCAAAGCGGCTCTGATCGCATCCTGACCATGATGAAGCGTGGTCACACGGCATTGGAATACAAATCAAAAATTCGACGCCTGCGCAAAGTTCGCCCAGACATCTGCATGAGCTCTGACTTTATTGTCGGCTTCCCAGGTGAAACAGCCGACGATTTTGAAGCGACCATGAACCTAATTCAGGACATTGGTTACGATATCAGTTTCAGCTTCGTTTACAGCGCACGCCCCGGCACGCCCGCTGCAGATATCGTTGACGATGTCGAAGA
Organism: Corallincola platygyrae; assembly: GCF_039544265.1. Classification (NCBI taxonomy): domain Bacteria; kingdom Pseudomonadati; phylum Pseudomonadota; class Gammaproteobacteria; order Alteromonadales; family Psychromonadaceae; genus Corallincola; species Corallincola platygyrae. Next base: position 104,455 of record NZ_BAABLI010000033.1, read on the forward strand.
AGAAACCAAAAAACAGCGCCTATATGTGCTGCAGGACCGCATCAACCAGCAGGCTCAGCAGATCGCCAGACGCATGCTGGATACCGAACAGCGTATCCTGGTGGAAGGACCATCAAGAAAGAATCCAATGGAGCTTCGCGGACGTACCGAAAACAACCGCGTGGTTAACTTCGAGGGCGACCCCAAACTGATTGGTCAGTTTGTCGATGTGAAGATCACCGAAGTGATGCCAAACTCGTTGCGCGGAGATCTGATCCGCACTGAAGTCGAAATGAACCTGCGAACCGACGTATCACCTGCTGACATTTTGAGCCAGGGCAACGGCGTTGATGAGCTGGGTGTCGCCACCTATACTCCGAAATAGCATTGTGTGAGCCGGCGCTTGCCGCCGGCTCTCCAACAAATATCGAGCACACAAAGTTGAGCACACAAATCAGTACCCACGATATCACTCTCGAACCTGCCGACCATAAACGACTTTCCAGCCTGTGTGGCCCATTCGATGACAACCTGAAACAGATTGAACGCCGCCTTGGCGTCGAGATCAGCTATCGAGAAAACAGTTTTCGTGTCATCGGAACAGCAAATACCGCCCAAGCCACAGGTGAGCTGCTAAAACGGCTCTATGTTGAAACCAAGACCATCAAGGGAAAGCTTTCTGAGCTGGACTCACATCAGGTTCACCTGGCGATACAGGAGAGCCGGATATTAGAGCAAGTATCACCCAAAGATGTCGTAAAGCCAGCGAAAGAGCTCTTTATCAAGACCAAGCGTGGCGTTATTAAACCCCGCAATCCCAACCAGAACAGCTACGTTGCCAATGTATTGCTGAACGATATCAGCTTTGGTGTTGGCCCTGCCGGTACGGGTAAAACATACCTGGCGGTTGCTGCCGCGGTTGACGCCTTGGAACGCCAGGATATTCGCCGTATCTTGCTCACCCGCCCTGCGGTAGAAGCAGGCGAAAAACTAGGCTTCCTTCCTGGGGATCTGAGCCAGAAGGTGGATCCTTACCTGCGTCCGTTATATGACGCCCTGTTTGAGATGTTGGGATTCGAAAAGGTTGAGCGTTTAATCGAGCGCAATGTGATTGAAGTTGCCCCACTGGCCTATATGCGCGGTCGGACGCTGAACGACGCCTTTGTGATTCTGGATGAAGCGCAGAACACCACAGTTGAACAGATGAAGATGTTCCTGACCCGTATCGGCTTTAACTCGAAGGCGGTTATCACGGGAGACATCACGCAGATTGACTTGCCACGCTCTCAAAAGAGTGGTTTGCGCCACGCTTTAGAAGTACTTCAGGGCGTTGAGGGGATCAGCTTCAATATGTTCCAGGCGGCGGACGTCGTGCGCCATCCTGTGGTTCAACGCATTGTACAAGCCTATGACGACTTTGATCGTCAGCAGGAAGAAACCAAGCGCGCTCGCACTCAGGCCTATCAGAACAGTACGACAACGACCGCCAACACCTCTTCAGACACCAGCACCTCGTCAAACAACAGCACCTTGTCAAACAATAGTGCTGAGGAGAAAGCAGAGTGAGCGTCACCCTGGACCTGCAATTAGCCGAGGGCATTGGCCAAACACCAGACCAAACACAGTTTCAAGCCTGGGCGGAAGCCGCCCTTGCGATGCGCAAAGATGACAGTGAACTCACCATTCGCTTGGTCGACGCCAATGAAAGCCAGCAGCTAAATTCCGAGTATCGAGGCAAGGATAAGCCAACCAACGTGTTGTCATTTCCTTTTGATGTGCCAGAACATATTGAGTTACCACTGCTGGGAGATCTGGTGATCTGCGTGCCCGTGGTTGAGCAGGAAGCCGAGCAACAATCCAAACCTTTAGAAGCCCACTGGGCACACATGGTCGTTCACGGATGCTTGCATTTACTTGGATTTGATCATATTGATGATACAGAAGCCGAAGAGATGGAAGGTTTAGAAATTAAAATCTTAACCAAGCTCGGCTACGATGATCCTTATCAGGACACTGAATAAAATTTTCCGTGGCAAAGGAACCACATAAAGCGCTATGAGCGACGACAACCCTCACTCTAGTAACGGCGCTTCTAAGAAGGGCTGGCTCGAGAAACTCGGTCAACTTTTTAAAGAAGAGCCGCAAAACCGCGAAGACCTGGTGCAAGTCATTCAACATGCCCAGGAAAATAACCTCATCGATCAGGATAGCCGCCAGATGCTGGAGGGTGTTCTCGAGGTATCAGACCTGCGAGTCAGGGATATTATGATCCCCCGCGCCCAGATGGTCACCATTGAGATAAGCCAGCCGTTGGACGAATTACTTCCGCTCGTGGTTGACAGTGCCCATAGCCGTTTTCCGGTGATCGGTGAAGACAAGGACCATATCGAAGGCATTCTGCATGCCAAAGACCTGCTGGCTTATTCATACAAGAAGTCAGAGCAGGAGTTCGATTTTGCCAAGATCCTGCGTAAAGCCGTGGTGGTGCCAGAAAGTAAGCGGGTAGATATTCTGCTGAAAGAATTTCGTTCAAAGCGTTACCACATGGCGATCGTCGTAGATGAGTATGGCGGTGTTTCCGGTCTGGTGACGATTGAAGATATCCTCGAGCTGATTGTTGGTGAAATCGAAGATGAGTTTGATGACGAAGATCATCAACATGATATCCGTCAGATCAATCGTAAGGTGTTTGCTATTCAAGCACTAACGCCTATTGCTGACTTTAACGAGTACTTCGACACCGATTTCAGCGATGATGAGTTTGATACCGTTGGCGGTATGCTGGCCAACGCTTTTGGTCATATGCCGCAACGCGGTGAAACCATTAAGGTAGACGGTATCCAATTTAAAGTAGTGCAGTCCGACAAACGTCGAATTCGCCAGCTTCAGGTGCGCATTCCTAATCATGCCAAGAGCGGCGAAAAAGCGGAGATCTAACATGAGTGAAGGCGTTGTTTCCGCGCCGCAACAGAAAGCCAGCTGGCAGATGTTGTGGCAGGTTTTGCAACGCCCCTCACTCGCGTTTGCATTTGGTGCGTTGTCCGTGCTTGCCTTTGCCCCGTGGAGCTATTGGCCAATCGCCATAGCAGGTATCGCGGCATTGTACTTTCTCGTTAAAACTTCGTCACCGAAACAGGCATTCTGGCTGGGATACAGCTTTGGCATGGGTCTATTTGCCTTTGGTATTGCCTGGGTTCATATAAGCATTGATCAATTTGGTGGACTGCCGCTCCCAGTCTCCCTGTTTCTTATGCTTTTGTTAGCAGCATACCTTTCACTTTTCCCAGCCCTGGCATGCTGGCTCACTCAGAAGTTCAAGCATCATTCTATAGCGATAAACGCGCTGTTATTCGCTGCCTGCTGGTGTCTGGCGGAATCACTGAGAGGTTACCTGCTGACAGGATTTCCATGGCTGCTGTTGGGCTACAGTCAACTTGACGGGGTCTTAGCAGGTTGGATCCCTGTTATCGGTATTGCTGGTGTTTCCTTTTTCACGGCTCTCGGTGCCGCTGTTGTTTCATCCAGCCTGACCGACAGAAGCTATTACTGGCTATTGCTCCCAACCCTACTGGCTGGCGTAGGTGTTGGCTTGAATTCAGTGACATGGACAATTCCCAAAGGCGAACCGGTAGACGTGGTTCTGGTGCAGGGCAATATCGAACAGTCGATGCGTTGGCAGCCCGAACAAGAGTGGCCAACCATGCTTAAATACCTGGACCTGACCCGCCCCAACTACGATGCGGATTTAATCATCTGGCCAGAAGCCGCAGTGCCCGCCGTTGAGCCTCTGGCGCAAGAGTATCTGGACAATCTGAATCAGGTGACCAGCCATAACCAAACCACCTTAGTCAGTGGTATCGTCGATTATAATTTCGATACCAAACAGTTTTATAACACCTTGATCGTGGTCGGTGAGCAATCCAAAGCGTTACACCAATATCGCTATCACAACGCCAATCGTTATCAGAAGCACCACCTGCTTCCTATTGGCGAATTCGTACCTTTTGGCGACATTTTGCGACCACTGGCGCCTCTGTTTAACCTGCCTATGTCCTCATTCAGCCGCGGCAGCTACCTGCAGGAAAATCTGGTAGCGAACGAGTACCTGCTGGCACCAGCCATCTGTTACGAAATCGCCTTTGCTGAACAGCTCCGTCGAAACGTTTCAAATGAGACTGACTTCCTACTGACCGTGAGTAATGACGCCTGGTTTGGCGATTCCATCGGCCCACAGCAGCATATGGAAATCGCGCGCGCTCGCGCGATGGAATTGGGTCGACCGCTGCTTCGCGCCACCAATACTGGCGTGACCGCGGTCGTAGATGCATCAGGTCATGAGCTAGACAGGTTAGCGATGTTTGAAGCAGACGTACTGCGCCTGCCTGTGCAGCGAGTTGACGGCATGACACCTTTTGCCAAGGTGGGCCACGTACCTTACTGGGCCCTCGTTGCCTTTGGTTTTTGCCTGACGCTGATCCTGATATTTAGGGGTCGAAAGGCTGCCGATTAAACTCCTGGCCACCGCAATGTGGGCACGCATCGATCTGCTCTGGGTGAGAAAACTCCTGCTTATTGCCACAGCCATGGCATATCAGTATGCCCAAACTGATCCACTCACCCGCTTTATAAACTCCCCGGTGTTTAAGATCGTCTTTAACCTCTGACCACTCGATTTGAGTTCGATCCGTTAACTCCAACAACCAACGCCAAACCCCCTGCTTAAATGAGACGTAACCCGGTGTTTCCTGCCATCGCTCGGGCAGATGAGTTAACGCTTCGGCTGCGCTGGCAAAGTCTCGCTTGAGGTAGTTGGACATCAGTTGCAGCTCATATTTCGACAGCTCACCCGCCGCATGCAGATACGCGGATGCTTTTTCAATCCACTCCTGAACCTCTTCTTCACTGAATTTTTCCGCTTTTTCCAGTTTCTCTTTTAACTCATCAAGTAACTTCTGATAGCCGGAAGAAGTTGATTTTTCTTCACTCATTGCGGCCTCCTGAGGCTGAGTTCCTGAATTTCAGTATAGTCAGCAGGATAATCGCTGTTGTTGGCAGGATCACGGATGCGGTATCCTATGGGGATATCTAAATTTTTTGTCATTAATTAGCGTCGGATCGGCATGCAAGAACAATACAATCCGCAGGAAATCGAACCTCAGGTGCGAGAGCACTGGGAATCTAATAAAACATACGAAGTAAAAGAGGAACCGGGCAAAGAAAAGTTCTACTGCCTCTCCATGTTCCCTTACCCCAGTGGTCGACTGCACATGGGACATGTGCGCAATTACACCATTGGTGATGTGATCTCCCGTTACCAGCGCATGCTGGGTAAAAACGTATTGCAACCCATCGGCTGGGACGCATTTGGTCTGCCTGCTGAAAATGCCGCGGTAAAAAACAAAACCGCGCCAGCAAAATGGACCTACGAAAACATCGACTACATGAAAGGCCAGCTCAACGAACTGGGCTTTGGTTACGATTGGAGTCGAGAGTTTGCTACCTGCCGCCCAGACTACTATCGCTGGGAGCAGTGGTTCTTTACCCGCCTTTACGAAAAAGGTCTGGTGTACAAGAAGATGGCGACCGTGAACTGGGACCCGGTTGACCAAACCGTGCTGGCTAACGAGCAGGTTGTCGATGGTCGTGGCTGGCGCTCAGGCGCGCTGGTTGAACAGAAAAAGATCCCGCAGTGGTTTATCAAGATCACTGATTACGCACAGCAACTGTTGGACGAAATCGAAAACCTGGGCGGCTGGCCTGAGCAGGTTAAAACCATGCAGCGTAACTGGATCGGTCGCTCAGAAGGTGTAGAGATCGAGTTTGATGTGGTTGATTCAGACCAGTCATTCACCGTTTACACTACCCGTCCTGACACTGTAATGGGTGTCACTTACGTTGGTGTTGCCGCAGCTCACCCCCTGGCAGAGTTGGCTGCGAAAGACAATCCTGAGCTGGCAGCATTTGTTGAAGAGTGCAAAAACACCAAGGTAGCCGAAGCAGATTTGGCAACCATGGAAAAGAAAGGCATGGCGACAGGCCTGTATGCCACACACCCGCTGACAGGAAAGCAGGTTCCGATTTGGGTAGCTAACTTCGTATTGATGGACTACGGCACAGGCGCCGTGATGGCTGTTCCAGCGCACGACCAGCGTGACTACGAGTTCGCAACCAAATATGGCCTGAATATAGAGCAGGTGATCAAACCAGCTGATGGTTCTGAACAGGATGTCAGTGAAGCGGCCTACACAGAAAAAGGCCTTTTGTTTAACTCCGGTGAGTTTGATGGCCTTGATTTTGACGGCGCGCTGAATGCTGTGGCCGACAAGCTACAAAGCATCAACAAAGGTCATAAGACGGTTAACTTCCGTCTGCGCGACTGGGGTGTTTCCCGTCAACGTTATTGGGGCTCTCCAATCCCCATGCTGACCACGGCTGATGGTGAAACCGTGCCAGCACCGGCGAATACACTGCCTGTTGAGTTGCCAGAAGATGTGGTGATGGACGGCGTTAAGAGCCCAATCAAAGCCGACCCCGAGTGGGCGAAAACCGAATATAACGGCCAGCCTGCAACTCGCGAAACCGACACTTTCGACACCTTTATGGAGTCAAGCTGGTACTACGCACGCTATTGCTCACCGCATAACGACCAGGCAATGCTTGACCCGGCACAAGCCAACTACTGGCTGCCAGTAGACCAGTACATTGGCGGTATCGAACATGCCTGTATGCACCTGCTTTATGCGCGCTTCATGCACAAGTTGCTGCGTGACGAAGGCTTGGTCGACAGCGACGAGCCGTTCAAGCGCTTGCTTTGTCAGGGCATGGTACTGGCCGATGCCTTCTATTACGAAGACGAGAAAGGCGGCCAGAACTGGGTAAGCCCAGTTGATGTCGAGCTCGAGCGTGATGAAAAAGGACGCATTGTTGCCGCCAAAGAGAAAGCCACCGGACGTGAGTTGGTTTACGCCGGTATGAGCAAGATGTCAAAGTCGAAAAATAACGGCATCGACCCTGGCCTGATGGTGGAAAAATACGGTGCAGATACCGTTCGCCTGTTTATGATGTTCGCCGCGCCACCGGAATTGACGCTGGAGTGGCAGGAATCAGGCGTAGAAGGTGCCATGCGCTTCCTGAAGCGTTTCTGGAAACTGGCTCACGCTCACACCTCGCAAGGCAGTGCACCTGCGCTGGATCCGTCTGCGCTGAACGAAGATCAGAAGACGCTGCGTCGAGACCTGCACAAGACCATTGATAAAGTGGGTGATGACCTGGGTCGTCGTCAGACTTTCAATACGGCTATCGCAGCCATCATGGAACTGATGAACAAGCTGGTAAAAGCGCCGCTGGAAAGTGAGCAAGATCGCGCTCTGATGCAGGAAGCGCTATCTGCTGTCACCCTGATGTTGGCACCTATCACACCTCATGCCAGTCATGTTCTGTGGCAACAACTAGGCAATGAAGGTGACGTCGTTGATGCCTCTTGGCCAACGGCAGATAAAGAGGCCATGGTCGAAGATAGCAAATTGATTATCGTCCAGGTGAACGGCAAGCTTCGCGCACGAGTCACCGTACCTGCAGATGCCGATCAGGAAGCGGTACAGGCCGTTGCGATGGCAGAAGAGAACGTAACCAAGTTCACTGAAGGCAAAACACTGCGTAAAGTGATCTATGTTCCAGGCAAGCTTCTGAACATAGTAGCCAACTAGTCTCTGGCTGGCACCTAAGCTCGGTAAAGATGAGAAGTCAGCCTTGGCTTCTCATCTTGCTTCTCTTCAGGTTGAAAACCTGTGCTAATTCCCTTTTACTGAACAGCAAGCTCATCATATCGAACTCATAATGAACAGACTGACGACACTTCTCCTCTGCTCTGCCCTGGTAATGACAACAGCAAGTTGCGGATTTCGCCTTCGTGGTAGCTATGATATTCCGGCCGATCTAAAACAAGTCCACGTCGCAAGTTGGGACGAATATGCTGAGTTGACTCGGAAAGTAGAAGATCGACTGAAGGTTAACGACGTTAAACTGCTGAAAGACCCGAGCAAAGAGCAGAGTCTGATAATACTCAAACGAGATAACCTCAGTGAACGCACGCTGTCACTTTTCTCTGATGGTCAGGTTGCAGAATACCAGTTGATCTACAGTACCCAATTCGAACTGCTTGTGCCCGGCAAGGAACCACAACGCTATGATATTGAAGTGGTTCGTCAATATCAGGATGACCCAAACAGAGCATTGGCTAAAGAGAAAGAAAAACGACTGTTAGTCAGTGAAATGCGCGCCGAAGCTGCAGATAAGATTCTGCGCACGCTCGCCTCGTCACAGGTCAGATAGCGTCCTCCATGCAATGCTACCCAGAGCAGCTCAGTAATCAGTTGTCACAGGGCTTATCCCCCATATATCTGCTGTTTGGCGATGAGCCTCTCCAGAAACTTGAAGCACTCGCGGAAATCCGGTCGACTGGACAACAGCACGGCATCACCGAACTTCAAAGGTTCTCTGTTGACACCAGTTTTGACTGGCAACAGTTTACGCAGTCGAGCAGCAACCTCTCCCTTTTTTCTCAGGGTGAAATTTTAGAGGTTGAACTAACCACTGGCTCTCCGGGGCGTGAAGGCGGACAGTGGCTGCAAGAATACGCTTCAAACCCGCCTGCAGACCAAGTGTTGGTATTACACGGCCCGCGATTGAACAAAGACAAGCAAAAAGCTAAGTGGTTTAAATCGATCTCAGCTGCCGGGACACAGGTCAGCATCAACCTACCAACGGGCCAACAATGGCAGCGTTGGCTAACAAATCGAGCCAATCGATACTCAGTGACACTGCAGCCCGATGCACTTCAGCTTTTGCTTGGCCAATGTGAAGGAAATTTATTGGCAGCTGATCAAGAACTTCAAAAACTCAGCTTGTTACATGGCCAACAAGCCATCTCCATCGATCTTATTCAAGAAAGCCTGGCGAATCATTCAAGACATAATATCTTTCAGCTCACTGATGCCCTGTTGTCAGGTGATCTGGAACGAGCAACTAACGTCTTGGAAAGCCTCCAGGGAGAAGGTATCGAGCCCGTCGTCATCAGCTGGGCGATCAGCAAGGAAGTGCTGCTGCTGAAGCAATTGAGCCAGCAACCACGCATTGATAGCCGGGAAATGATGAAGCTGGGGATCTGGCAACAACGACAAGCGTTGGTAAAACAGGCCCTGCAACGCCTCCATAGAGATCACCTTAATGAGCTTGTGGCCAGATGCGCAGATTTCGACAGCGGCATTAAGCTGGGCACACTGGAGCACCCCTGGACCTGGTTACATCACTTGGCAGTCATGTTTGGTGGTAGCTGGAAGACTCAAGCCGGCTTTGAGATAACCTCTTAACCATTTTCCGGTTCTTATCTACAAGGAACTGAAACGGTTAAAGTTATAAGTGTGAATAGTAAGGTAAAGAGAGAGTATGAGCTCAGCACTGACAACTATCGGCCTGCTAGGTGGTACATTCGATCCCATCCATATAGGGCATTTAAGGCCTGCATTAGATATAAAGCAGGCGATAGGCCTCGACAAGTTGCTGTTACTGCCCAATCACGTTCCTCCACACAGAGACACACCAAGGGCAACAAGCGCGCAGCGCAAGAAGATGGTGGAACTGGCGATATCAGGCATTGTGGGGCTCAGTGTTGATGATCGAGAACTAAAACACGATAAACCAAGTTACACCGTAGACACTCTTGCGGAGCTCAGAGCCGACTACCCTGAGGCATCTATCAGCTTCTTAATGGGCATGGATTCTTTAAGAAGCTTACCAAGCTGGCATCGCTGGCATGAGCTACTGGATCTTGCACACATTGTGGTCTCACACCGCCCCGGCTGGAAGCCACCTACCGACGGTGAAGCAGCGGAGTTGTTGGCGAACTATAGTGCTAAACCCGAGGTTATACGGGAAAAAAAAGCTGGGCATATCATATTGGTCAATGCGCCACAGATAGATATTTCATCGACCCGGATTCGTCACTTAATAAAACATCATCAGGATACAAGCTTCCTTATGCCAGATGCGGTGAAACAGTATATTGAACAACTGAGCTTATACCGCTGATCAGGGCATTCAACCCTGTCCCCGCGCCGTGTTATCATTGGCGATTAACCTTGAAACTGAACAAAACGAGAGACAACTTTGCACGCCGAAGAACTGACAAAATTTGTACTGGACAAAATCGATGACATGAAAGGTCGCGACGTCCAAGTGCTTGATGTAAAAGGCCTCAGCACTATCACTGACACCATGGTCATAGTGTCAGGCAACTCCAAACGACATGTCCAATCTATTGCAGATAACGTGGCGACCGAGGCCAAACACGCAGGACTGCAGCCTCTGGGTGTAGAAGGCCAAGACGCAGGCGAATGGGTTCTGGTAGATCTCGGGGAGTTGGTTTTGCATGTCATGCAGGAAAAAGCTCGCGATTTCTATCAACTCGAAAAGCTTTGGGGTCGTCATAGCGAATGAAGCTGCAGCTAGTTGCAGTCGGCACCCGCATGCCGGACTGGGTAGAGAAAGGTTTTAATGAGTACGCCCGGCGCTTCCCCAGGGATATGTCGTTCGAATTAGTTGAAATCCCTGCCGGAAAACGTGGCAAGAATGCTGATATTCCTCGAATTTTGGAGAAAGAGGGTGAACAGATGCTTGCCGCGGTGGGTAAAGGCAACCGCATAGTCACGCTGGAGGTAACAGGAAAACCCTGGAGCACTCCACAGTTAGCTGAGCAACTGAACCGCTGGAAACTAGACGGCAGAGATGTCAGCCTGCTCGTAGGCGGACCAGAAGGATTGGCCCCCGCCTGTATCGCTGCCTCAGAACAGAGATTTAGTCTGTCCAACTTAACCCTGCCCCACCCCATGGTTCGAGTGATACTTGCCGAAGCGCTTTACCGCGCCTGGAGTGTCACCGCAAATCACCCCTACCACCGGGAGTAACAGGGATATGATGCGGCGCCGGGTTGCCATCCATGACACCCATGCAGAGAGTCGTCTGTTTACCCGGCGAGCTCTGGTGTCGCTTATTGTTGTCGTTGGCATGCTGCTGTTATTGGTGTTTAACCTCTATCACTTACAGGTTAAATCCTTCAGCACCTACCAAACACGTTCCAATGATAACCGGATCCGCCTGCTCCCAATCGCTCCCAACCGTGGACTTATCTATGACAGAAACGGGGTACTGCTAGCTGAAAATCGCCCGGTTTTCAGTCTGGAACTGGTTCCTGAAGAGGTTGATGACTTGGGGCAAACTGTCGCTGACCTGGCTGAACTGCTGCCGATAACACTGGAAGAGCAGGAAAAGTTTCTGGAAAGCAGCCGCTTTTCTCGCCGCTTTAAACGACTGCCGTTAAAAGCACGCCTTAACGAAGAGCAAGTGGCGATTTTCAGTGTTAACCAACACAGGTTTCCCGGCGTTTACATCGAGGCGCGTCCTACCCGTTATTACCCTTACGGTGACGTACTGACTCACGTCCTTGGCTTTGTCGCCAAGATTAATCGCAAGGACCTTCAGCGCATTGAAGAAGCCGGTGATTTAGCGAACTACAAAGCGACCCGCGACATCGGTAAACAGGGTATCGAGAAATACTACGAACGCTTTTTACACGGCCAGGTGGGTTACCGAGAGGTTGAAGTAAACAACCGCGGCAGAATCATCCGTACACTCAGCGTGCAGGAGCCGGTGGCTGGCCAAGACCTGTTTCTTAACATAGATATCAACCTGCAGTTGTTGGCGCACCAGGCGTTGGCAGGCAGCCGTGGCGCCATCGTCGCGATGGATGCACGCGATGGCGGCGTTCTGGCAATGGTCAGTGCGCCAAGCTACGACCCCAACCTATTTGTCCATGGCATCAGCAGCAAGGATTACCGAGAGCTGCTCGAATCAAAGGACCGCCCTTTAATCAACAGAGCAACCCAGGGTACTTATCCTCCAGCTTCAACCATCAAACCCCATATGGCATTGCTTGCCCTTGAAGAATACATAGTGACACCCTCTACGAGGATATGGGACCCAGGTTGGTATCAACCACCAAACGTAAATCGCCGTTTTCGCGACTGGAAGCGATGGGGCCATGGTTGGGTTGATATGTACCATGCCATCGAACAAAGCTGTGATACCTATTACTACGAACTGGCACACAAGCTGGGGATCGACAAAATCAGCGACTTTATGACCAAATTTGGCTGGGGCGAGTATAGTGGCATCGATATCCATGAAGAGAGCCGCGGTAACATGCCTTCCCGCGGTTGGAAGCGAGCACGTTATAATCAGCCTTGGTATTTAGGTGACACCATCTCTGTCGGCATCGGTCAGGGCTACTGGACAACCACCCCCATACAACTGGCCTCAGCAACCGCTATTTTTGCCAACCAAGGCAAACACTATGTGCCCCGCGTACTCAAATCATTCCAAACCTCAACCGGTACCCTGGCAGTGCCCGCCGATGAGAGGCCGCCCGTGGTGTTGAAGCAGGAAAAGAATTGGCGACCGGTGATTGATGCAATGTATGGGGTAAACCACAAAATTACCGGTACCGCCCACAAAGTATTTTCCGATGCCTGGTATGAATCGGCGGGTAAAACAGGAACTGCGCAAGTCATCGGTATCGCCGAAGATGAAGAGTACGATGAAGAGAAGATCGATGAGCGCCATCGTGACAATGCCATGTATATGGGATATGCGCCACTCAACGATCCACGTATTGTACTGTCTGTTGCCGTAGAGAATGCCGGTGGAGGCAGCGCAAATGCCGCCCCAATCGCCCGTCGACTGATGGACTACTACATGAACAATACCTCTCTTCTGCCTGAATTTAAGCCGGAGTTTTGATGCCATGTTAGGTAGCGGTAGCCAGACCCAAGGCGCACAAAGTAAGCAGTCGATATGGTTTAGAATGCATATCGATATGCCGCTGCTGATTGGCTTGTTGGTACTTATGGCGGTCGGTCTTATGGTGATCTACTCCGCTGGCGGGCAGGAAAAAGCGCTGGTCATTCGTCAGGTCACACGCCTGGGCATCGGCCTTATCGTCATGCTGGTGGTCGCCCAAATTAACCCCATGAGTTACCAGCGATGGGCGCTACCCGTTTTTACTGTCGGTGTCGCCATGCTGGTGGGTGTGCTGTTGTTTGGTCATGTAGGGAAAGGGGCACAGCGCTGGCTCGATTTGGGCTTCATGAAGTTCCAGCCATCCGAGGTGATGAAGTTAGCGGTGCCTTTGATGGTCGCTTGGTTTGTCGCCAGGCAACCTCTTCCGCCCAGAAAGCGCGACCTGTTTGTTGGCGCAATATTGGTTCTGATGCCGACTCTACTCATCGCCAAACAGCCTGACTTGGGAACCTCATTGCTAATTTCGGCATCGGGCATTTTTGTTCTGTTCCTGGCTGGAGCCAGTTGGCGTTTGATTGGTTTCTTCGGTGCCGCCATTGCGGCATTTGTACCCGTGCTTTGGTTCTTCCTGATGCACAACTATCAACGCCAAAGAGTATTGACCTTTTTGAACCCTGAAAGCGATCCGCTTGGTAGTGGCTACCACATCATTCAGTCCAAAATTGCTATCGGCTCTGGGGGATTGTGGGGCAAAGGTTGGTGTCACGGCACCCAGTCGCAATTGGAGTTTCTCCCGGAACGACATACAGATTTCATCTTTGCCGTATTCAGTGAAGAGTTTGGGTTGGTAGGTGTACTGGCGCTGTTGGCCATCTATCTGTTTATTATTGTCAGAGGCCTGATGATAGCCGCCCAGGCGCAAGCCGCCTTTTCCCGCTTACTGGCTGGCAGCATCGTTTTAACTTTCTTTGTCTATGTATTTGTAAACATCGGTATGGTGTCTGGTTTATTGCCTGTGGTAGGTGTTCCCCTGCCATTAGTCAGTTATGGCGGCACATCGATGGTGACTCTGATGGCAGGATTTGGCATTCTGATGGCTATTCATACTCATAGACGTCTTATTGCAACTTAGAGAGAGGTGTTTTCAGTGCGCTTGTTCCGATTACTTTCTCCATTGGTAGGTGGCCTTCTTCTTTCCCTGCCGACTTCAGCCTCAATTCCAACCACTGACGAATTTGCCCAGAAACTGGCCGATAAACACCAGTTCGATGCGGCTCAGATATCTCAAACACTGGCTAAGGCAAACAAAAACCAAAAAATTCTCGATGCGATAGCTCGGCCATGGGAAGGAAAGCCCTGGTATCAATATCGTCCGATTTTTATCAAGCAAGAACGCATCGACAAAGGGGTTGAGTTCTGGAGCCAACATGCAGATGCACTGGCGCGCGCAGAGGAAACCTTTGGTGTACCAGCAGAAGTGATCGTCGCTATCATTGGTGTCGAAACCTATTACGGTAAACACAAAGGCGTTTATCCGGTGTTGGATGCGCTCTATACCCTTGGTTTTTATTACCCCAAACGCGCTAAGTTTTTCCGCAGCGAGCTGGAACACTTCTTTATTCTTAGCCGAGAAGAAGGCTGGGACATGACAGAGCCAAAAGGCTCTTATGCTGGTGCCATGGGCCTTGGCCAATTTATCAGTTCAAGCTATCGTCATTACGCCATCGATTTTGATGGCGACGGTAAACGTGACCTGTTCACTAACCCCACCGATGCGATTGGCAGTGTAGCAAACTACTTCGCTGAGCATGGCTGGAAAGCGGGCCAACCGGTGGCTTATCCTGTTTCCGTATCAGGCAGCAACTACAAGTCACTTATTGAGAAGCCGCTGAAGCCCAAACACAGCGTGGCGGAATTAGCCGCGAACGGCGTCGATCTGCCCGCCTCACCGCTTCCCAATCCAGTAAAGCTGTTGGAGTTTGAATTAGAAAATGGCCACGAGTACTGGGCCAGTGCGCACAATTTTTACGTGATAACTCGCTACAACCACAGCCCGCTGTATGCGATGGCGGTTTATCAGTTGAGCCAAAAGATTGCTGAGGCGAAAGTAGAAGCGAAATGAAACGCTTAGCCTACTACGTTCTGTGCAGCTCAATTTGGCTCGCGTTGGCCGGATGCAGCAGCTCTGGCTCTGGTGGTCGCTATCATGTCGCCGACGATCATAGCCCTGATTCGCCACCTGAATTGGATGCTCTGGTCGAGCCAACACCTAGATATGAGCCTAAAAGCCGTCAGGGAAACAAAAGCTACAAGGTACGTGGCATACGCTATCAGGTAATGAACAGCGCTGAAGGGTTTGCCGACGAGGGCACCGCCAGCTGGTACGGTGCGAAGTTTCATGGCCATTTAACATCCAACGGTGAAATCTACGATATGTACAGCCTGAGCGCAGCGCACAAAACGCTGCCTCTGCCCACCTATGTTCGGGTCACCAACCTTGCAAATGACCGCTCTGTCATTGTTAGAGTAAATGACAGAGGGCCTTTCCATGGCGACCGGATCATCGACCTGAGTTATGCCGCCGCTTACAAACTGGACATGCTCAAGTCGGGTACCGCAAATGTAAAAATTGAGGCGATTACGCCGGGTAAAGATCCCGTAGTCACTATCAATCCGGATCCAAATCCCACCTACTTTGTTCAAGTACTGGCAACAAAAGATCCTGAGAAAGCGAACCTTTTGGCAAAGCGTCTGTCAGATCAATTTGATGTAGAAAGCACCACCTTTGAAAACAATGGATTGCACAAGTTGCGACTGGGGCCTCTGGCCGATATTGACTCGGCACAGGCGCTATTGGACAAAATCAGAGCAACTGCCTATCCAAATGCATTTCTAATCCACCCAAACTAGGTAGATATCGCAGAATTGCAGTAACTTTCTGATATAGTGCGTGCATTCGTGGGGTCAAGCCTGACCAAGGATTAACTAACACAAGTCGTTATCATGGGAATATTCAAAAAACTCACAACCAGTCTGATCCTCTCCACCAGTTTTTTAGTTAGCGTCAGCAGTGCATCTGCCGCACCAGCCGTTGTACCAAAAGCTCCCGATGTAGCAGCTAATGGCTATCTGCTGATGGATTACCACACTGGCACTGTACTGGTAGAAAGCAATGCCGATGAGATGCTGGCACCGGCCAGTCTGACCAAGATGATGACCAGCTACATCATCGGTCGGGAGATTGCGAGTGGCAACGTCTCCCCCTCAGATAAAGTGCTGATCAGCGAAAATGCGTGGGCTAAAAACTTCCCTGATTCATCAAAGATGTTCATTGAAGTAAACACATACGTGACGGTATCTGATCTTAACCGCGGCATTATCATTCAATCGGGTAACGATGCCTGTGTCGCCATGGCAGAGCATATTGCGGGTTCAGAAGATGCCTTTGCCAGTTTGATGAACAGCTATGCTGAACAACTGGGCATGACCAGCAGCCACTTTATGAACAGCCATGGCCTGCATCATGAAGACCATTACACGACAGCTCGTGACATGGCGACTCTGGCGCAAGCGCTGATCCGTGATGTTCCGGAAGAGTACGCTATCTACGCGGAAAAAGAGTTCACCTACAACGGCATCAAACAGTACAACCGTAACTCGCTGCTGTGGGATAAGAGCATGAACGTGGACGGTATTAAGACCGGCCATACATCTAAGGCAGGTTATAGTCTGGTGACTTCAGGTACCAAGGATGGCATGCGCCTTATCTCCGTTGTCATGGGAACCAAAAGTGAGCAGGCACGTAAAGCCGAGAGCAAAAAGCTGCTGAACTACGGATTCCGCTTCTTTGAAACAGTAACCGCAAAACAGGCTGGCGATAGCATCGCCCAGCAGCGGATCTGGTATGGGGCGCAGGAACAGGTAGAGCTTGGCGTATTGGAGGACGTGGTTGTCACCATTCCCCGTGGCCAGGCGAGCAAACTAACCGCCGATTTTGGTCTGGATCGTCCGCTGGAAGCACCGCTACAAAAAGGCGAAAAAGTCGGCAGCATCAAGTTCTCACTGGGCGATGAAGTAGTAGCTGAGTACCCTCTGGTCGCACTGCAAAGTGTTGAAGAAGGCGGTTGGTTCTCTCGCCTCATCGACTACATTATTCAGATGGTGAGCAGCTGGTTCTAGCAGTAGCTCAGTGAAAGAAAAGCCACCTTAGGGTGGCTTTTCTTTTTTTGAGACTCTGCAGTTCAGGGCCTGAGCTTGATCGCAGCTGAGTGACACACTAATATACCGCCCCCTCGCTATGGGGCTTTTGAACACAGGCTCACACCCTGAGTCTAAAGCTTCATCTACAATGGCGAAGTTGAGGCAGTGGAGCAAAAAAATTATGATGAAGACCAAGTTTGACGAACTAGTTGAATTTCCATCCGTTTTTCCTTTTAAAGTAATGGGATTAGCGGACGAGGAACTGCCAAATCGTGTTGTTGCTGCCGTACAAAAGCATGCGCCTGGCGACTATACAACAACCGTCCGTCCAAGTAGCAAAGGCAACTACCACTCGGTATCCATTAGCGTTACTGTCACCAGTCAGGCGCATATTGAAGCGTTATATACTGAACTGGCTGCCATCGAAGGGGTACGTCACGTACTGTAAATCCGGCTAAGACCCTACATTTACTGGCTGGAAATTAACCCTCCAGCCAGTATAATGCCTGCAGTTTTCAGCGGGCGTTCCCACATTGAGTAGCACCTCCCTTATCTTCAAACAACTCGGCCTGCGTCCCTATCAAGAGATATGGGAAGCAATGCGGACATTTACCGATACCCGGGATGAATCCACCACAGATGAAATCTGGCTGGTGGAACACCCTCCGGTGTTTACCCAGGGCCAGGCTGGTAAAGCTGAGCACCTGCTCGCGCCGGGGGATATTCCCGTGATTCAGGTCGATCGCGGAGGCCAGGTCACCTACCACGGCCCCGGTCAACAGGTTGCCTACATTCTATTGGACCTGCGCCGCCGCAAATTGGGGGTAAGAGAGTTAGTGACCCTGATTGAGGAAGCTATCGTCGATACACTCAATTATTGGCAGATAGAGAGCTACCCCAAACCGGATGCGCCAGGTGTATATGTCTATGGCGATAAGATCGCGTCGCTTGGACTTCGTATCCGTAAAGGCTGTTCATTTCATGGTCTGGCGTTGAACGTAAATATGGACCTATCGCCTTTTCAGCGGATAAACCCCTGTGGTTACGAAGGACTGCTGATGACCCAGAGCGCCAACCTGGGTGGTGCAAAGAGCCTGGCAGAGCTGCAGCCCGTACTAATAGAAAAATTGACACAGAAGCTGGGTGAAACCAGCGATCAGATTGCCGTAATAGACGAGTCAAACAGTTATGAGTGATAAACCACGCCGCCTTGAAGCAGGCGTCAAGCTTCGTGATGCCGACAAAATGGCACTGATCCCGGTAAAAGTTGTACCTACAGAGAAGGAAGATATGCTGAGAAAGCCTTCCTGGATGAAGGTAAAACTGCCAGCCTCCAGCCAGCGTATCGAAGAGATCAAAGGGGCAATGCGCTCCCACGGGTTGCACTCAGTGTGTGAAGAAGCCTCCTGCCCTAACCTGCCGGAATGTTTTAACCACGGTACAGCCACCTTTATGATCATGGGTGCCATCTGCACCCGTCGCTGCCCGTTCTGCGATGTAGGCCACGGTAAACCGCTGCCATTGGACCCGGAAGAGCCAAAGAAACTGGCTGAAACCATTGCAGATATGAAGCTTAAGTATGTTGTGATCACCTCCGTCGACCGAGATGACCTGCGTGATGGTGGTGCTCAACACTTTGCCGACTGCGTCCGTGAGATCCGGGCTCTAAGCCCTAACATCAAGATCGAAATCCTGGTGCCCGACTTCCGTGGCCGTATGGATAAGGCACTGGAAGCGCTGGGTACTGCCCCACCGGATGTATTCAACCACAACCTGGAAACGGCTCCACGCCTCTATAAGCAGGCAAGACCTGGTGCTGACTACAAGTGGTCACTCACCCTGCTGAAGCGCTTTGGTGAAATGTTCCCTGACGTACCCACCAAGTCGGGCCTGATGGTGGGGTTAGGCGAAACCAATGACGAGATCCTCGAAGTGATGCGGGATCTGCGCGAACATAATGTGACCATGCTGACCGTTGGACAGTATCTGCAGCCTAGCCGTCATCACCTGCGCGTAGAGCGCTATGTTCACCCAGACGAGTTCAGCATGTTCCGTGAAGAGGCCGGCGAAATGGGCTTCGACCATGCCGCATGTGGCCCGCTGGTGCGCTCCAGCTACCATGCCGACAGACAAGCCGCAGGCGAAGAGGTTAAGTAACCACAGCTTCTCCTCGTTCAAAGTAAATAATCCACCTGCATAGCAGGTGGCTTTGCTTTTGGGCACCCTATAAGGGTGCTTTTCTGCTTTAACTAACTCCTA
>NZ_BAABLI010000034.1:0-168975 GCF_039544265.1 Corallincola platygyrae
CCGAATGGCGTTGCTCAACCTTTGAAAAGGTGTAACCCATGTTGCCGGTTTAAAGTGTTACCTATGTTCCGGTTGCACATTATGCATCATTGCGTTTAGAGCTTGCTCTTCACGTACATCAAAACATCTACCGGCTTTTTGGCGCTAGCGAGTTTTCGCCCAAGTGATAAGCCATCTTTTCTATTGCCGTACCGCGATAACCATATCTTTGTATTTCGTTAATACAGCCGCTTATGAACACTTCCACACCCAGCAACTGCCACTGCAACATATATACCAACTCGTGGAAATGCAGCTTGATACTGTTCTTGTATTACATTAGGACCTAGTAGGTATTGTTTAGGTCGTTTTCACTGCAGGCACATAGACGAAAGCTTGTATTCCATGGATTTCGGTACCGATGTCGACTGCACCATTCGTGAGTTAGTTGAGACCGTAGCCAAGGTGAACCAAATACCCCTACAATCGTTGGACATTGTAAAAGCTTCTGTGACCGATACTCAGAAGGTGTTCATCGACTTGGTATTACGTGCGCCGGATGGCCTCATACTGCCGGGCAAACGAGCCGGTCGTCCGCCCATAAATTGGTGGTATGTGCCTGGTGGGCGTATCGTCAAGGATGAAGGAGTTGAATAGGCATTTGTTTGTTTACTGGATGTTGAGCTCGATGTGAACGTCGCCGGAGATTCCAGTAGTGATGCAGGATGCGCAGCACAGTGATTACCGTTGGCATTCTGAGTCAGAGATATTGAATAGTGATGTTGTTCATAAGCACAGTCGTTTATAAGTGAAGCCGGTAAGCAAGCTGATGTTCTGCTATTGCTGTAGATAGTGTGATAGTCCCACCAGCTAAAATAGACAACACAGAAAAAAATTGATTAAACGTTCTTAGTTCTTGGAAATTAAACATGTTAGTACCTGTGATTATGGCCGGCGGCTCCGGCACCCGGCTTTGGCCCTTGAGCCGTGCTCTTTACCCAAAGCAGTTTCTGCCGTTGACCGGAAGCTGCACCATGCTGCAGGAAACCATCAGCCGCTTAGGGCAGCTAAATACGGCGGAGCCTGTGACCATCTGTAACGAAGAGCACCGCTTTATCGTTGCTGAGCAGCTGCGCACGCTCGATAACTTGGGCACCATCGTACTTGAGCCCCTGGGGCGTAATACAGCACCTGCTATTGCGCTGGCCGCAAATATTACTGCACACCGAAATGGGGATGCTGACCTCCTGTTGCTAGTGCTCGCCGCCGACCATGTTATTCAGGATGAGGCGGCATTTACCGCTGCCGTCGAAAAGGCTATTCCACTGGCGGAGCAGGGTAAGCTTGTCACCTTTGGCATTGTGCCGAAGTCAGCCCATACCGGGTATGGTTACATCAAGCGCGGCGATAACGTAGATGCGGGTTATAATGTGAGCCAGTTTGTAGAGAAGCCTGATGCTGGCACCGCCCAGCAGTACCTCGACAGTGGCAAATATTATTGGAACAGTGGCATGTTCCTGTTCAAAGCCAGCCGTTACTTAGACGAGCTGAAAACTCACCGTCCGGATATCGCAGGGGCCTGTGAAGCATCACTCAAGCACACAGAAAAAGATTTGGATTTTGTCCGCGTAGATAAAGCCGAATTTCTCAAGTGCCCGGAAGACTCAATCGACTATGCCGTGATGGAAAAAACATCTGATGCGGTTGTGGTGCCGTTAGACGCTGGCTGGAATGATATCGGCTCTTGGTCTGCGCTGTGGGAAGTGGACGAAAAAGACGAAAATGGTAACGCCAGTCGCGGTGATGTGATTCTGTATGACAGCAAAAACTGTCTGGTTCATGGCTCAAGTGAACAAGAGGGACAGCGCCTGATTGCCACCGTGGGCTTGGAAGATATTGTGATTGTCGATACCAAAGACGCTGTATTGGTCGCCCACAAAGACAAAGTGCAGGACGTCAAGAAAATCGTTGAGCAACTAAAGGACGACGGTCGTAGTGAGTTCCAAATACACCGCGAAGTCTACCGTCCGTGGGGTAAATATGACTCGGTCGATAACGGCGAGCGCTATCAGGTGAAACGCATTACCGTTAAACCCGGCGCCAAGCTTAGTGTGCAGATGCATCACCATCGAGCAGAGCACTGGATTGTGGTCTCCGGCACCGCTAAAGTGACCAACGGTGATAAGACCTTCTTGGTTACTGAAAACGAATCAACGTACATCCCTGTGGGCGTAGTACATGCACTGGAGAATCCTGGCAAAGTACCATTGGAGCTGATTGAGGTTCAATCAGGTTCATATCTGGGGGAAGATGATATTGTTCGCTTTGAAGATTTGTACGGGCGAAGTTAGATAAAAGCCCGTCTCAGTGTTGGAATTGATAATTGCTGCCTTGTACCAATAATAAACCTCTCTGCTGAGAGGTTTATTATTGGGGGCATATTTATTAATTTGATGTTTATTTAAAAAACAAACTCATACTTCGCCCAGCCATTCCACCTGCCATCTGAATCTTCACCAGCATTGTCAAAAGATGAATGGGTGTAGTCCATCCCGAGCTCTAGACGTCCATTAAAGAAGGGCAATAGATAGCTCACATCAATCTGCTTCGCTTGTTCTGCGATTGGCGCAACGGTATTTCCGCCAGGGGCATTTTTGTTCGAATTATCAAAGTTCAGGTCTAAGTAACGAAGGTTAGTTTTCCACTGGTGACCATTTAGGCGAGTGCCAACGAAACCTAGAGTGTAAGTTTTTGCATCGTTGTCATAAGTACTGCCGATACTTCTTTTCCAATAGCGGTATCCGCTTTGATATAGGTGATGCTCGTACGCACAGTTGTATCCTGAGCCGCACTCTGCGCCTGTGTCTGTGTATTCAAAGAATGTTCGGATCTGTTGTTTGCCAATGTGGTAAGTGACGTCTACTCCACCAAGGTAGCTTTTGGCTGAAAATGGCGGAAACTTGCTTGGGCTAAAATTATCTTCTCCCATGGTTTCACCATATATACCATATGGAATCCCCCAAGCTGTATCACCCCATCGAAAATCGATAGCTGCCAACTGGTTGCCAGGTTGTTCCTCTGTACTACCCTCTGAGCCAACCGCATTATCATCACCTGCGAGCATGTCTCCCCATGTACTAAGCCCACAATCTCTATCGTCGCCACAAAGTTGAGCTGAGCGTGATACACCTAGTTCCAATTGAGGGAGAGGTTTGATTGTCGCTCTAAAAGTCCAGAGCAACGCATCTTCAACATGGCGGTCGTCATCATTTAGCCAACCTACACCCGTGCTAAGTGTCCAGGGGCCAAGCCACTCGAGGACTGGTAGATCAAATGCTTCTGCCTGATTACGGCTTACCATCATTGTAGGGATAGGACGAGCGTTGGTGCTCATGGTTAGAGCTGTATCCCATCCCGGACCCCACCACTGATCAATAACACCGCCTGTAAAAGCCCAATTGCCAAGCACTATGCTGAAATAAGATCCGTCCAGTCGGACGTCTTCATCGTCTTGAGAGTGATAGGCGTAGGTCGCCTTTACTTTGTAGGCAACACGATTCCCCATACCTTCATGGCTGATGGAGGCTTCGCCCTTTTCTCTGAGAGGAGAGCCGAAGTGTTGAAAGCGTGCTGTATTTGTTGCTGCTCCGGCTGAAAACTTGGTTACGCCGCGCTTATCATTCTGTTGTGTGAAGGCATGACGAACGCGGTGTATGGCCAGGCGGATAGCTTCTTGCTCACTGGAAATTGATGCCTTTTCCAAATCCTGAATAATCCCACTCCACATCAACGGGAATGTGTTTACCGGCACTGTGATGATTCCGGCGTCTGCAAGCATTTGAATATCAGCGCGCAGGTGAATATCGTCAGGTGATACCCAAGGCGCTGCATTGGCTGCGGATAGGCATGCACCAGCTAAAATGACTGAAGCTGCCTGACGTCTAAACAGTTTTTTCATGAAGAAAGTGCTCAAGGAGACGGTTCCGTGTCGCTTATATCTTATGAGCATATTGTCGCGCGAAATGCTGATAATGAAAAGCGTGGGCTGGGTCGCTTGGCATGTTTTTTAGTGACAGGCAAAATAGGGCGCTCTACCGCCTAGGACGTATGAGAGGCCAGTTTGCCATTACAAAAGTTCGCTGGGGCGATGAATGCCCTGTTTAAATCAGAGCAACACCTCTTGGCTCTGCCTGAGCAGGTTGTTGCGGTCAGGCGCTTGTGTGTCAATCCTAAGTCAGATATCTACGACGTTGAATCCGTTGTACTGAAAGATCCTGCATTCAGTGGATATCTTTTAAAGTTAGCGAATAGCGCGTTATATGGTACCGGCAAACAGACTTGTCACCAGATAGCTGATGCGATCCGTCGTATCGGTATCCACGCCGTTGGTGAGTTGGCGATGATTTATGCGGCTAAGCAGTTACATGATGCCCGCTGCGTTGATGCGAATATTGCAGAGAGAATGCGAATGAATTGGCAGCAAAGTTGGAATCTGGGGCAGGTTGCGACTGAGCTGTACTGGCAGCATCGTCACCGTGAACCAGCAAAGTGTAGAAAGTTGGATGCTTCTGACATTTTGACCGCGGCGATTATGTCTGGTGTAGGTACGCTCGCGGTGTTGACTGCAGCAGATCAGGTTGTGGCTCGCAGTGCTAATGATGTGCCAGATGCTGGCGAACAGCGCTTGGGCATGTCGACGATCGATGAGTTGCTTGGCCTTAGTGACAAGTATTTGCAGATTACGTTGAAACGTTGGGGCATGGCTGATGATTACGCCAAAGCGCTTCTACAGCCACCATCAGAGCAGTGCGATTTTCACTTTTCTCACTATTTGTGGGCGGCACGGCTGTCTACTTCTCCGACCTCAGCTGTTGGCCAGTGTGAACAGGTTAAAAGTGCGCTTAAGCATCATGGTGTGCTGGCGGCTTGATATCCCTAATCGAAAAACATCAGATGCTAGTTGTTTTCGAGCGGCTTGATGTTGCGCCTATCAAATCTTGCTGCAGCGCTTACGTTTAAGACGCGAGCGGGCCTGCCTTTTCGAGGCCTGCTTACAACCCTTCTTCATAAATTTTCTGTTTTATGTGGT
Organism: Corallincola platygyrae; assembly: GCF_039544265.1. NCBI lineage: Bacteria > Pseudomonadati > Pseudomonadota > Gammaproteobacteria > Alteromonadales > Psychromonadaceae > Corallincola > Corallincola platygyrae. The sequence goes on from NZ_BAABLI010000034.1 coordinate 5,069, forward strand.
CTCTGTAACATTTTTTCGGAATAATGTGACTCATTGACAGGGAAATCAGAGAGATTTTTATGTTTTGTAGTTCTAAAGTCATCGCCACGAGTGGTGTTGCATTTGGCACCAGTGGTGCTCGTGGTCTGGTAACGGACTTTACCCCAGATGTTTGTGCGGCGTTCACCCACGCTTTCGCTACAGTCATGAAAGGTTCGTTTGAGTTCGATCGGCTTGCGCTCGCTATAGACAACCGCCCGAGTAGTTATGATATGGCCATGGCGTGCGCTAGGGCTCTTGAGCAACTAGGTATAGAGCCTGTTTATTATGGTGTGGTTCCGACTCCTGCGCTTGCCTATGTGGCAATGGAAGATCGAATACCCTGCATTATGGTGACAGGCAGTCACATTCCGTTTGATCGCAACGGCCTCAAGTTTTACCGCCCAGATGGCGAAATATCCAAGCAGGATGAAAGCGACATATTAGCGGCCGATGTGGAGTTTGCTGCGATTTCTGAGATTCCATCGTTGTCTGCGGATGTCTCTGCAGGCGTACGGTACGTTAAGCGTTATCAGTCTCTTTTTGATGGGCAATGGTTACAAGGCCGCAAAATAGGTGTTTACGAACACTCAAGCGCTGGCCGAGATCTCTACGCAACACTGTTTGAGGAACTTGGTGCCGAGGTTGTTGCGTTGGAGCGTAGCAATGAGTTTGTACCTATCGATACTGAGGCAGTATCAGATGCTGACCGTGAGAAGGCGAGAGGCTGGGTTGAGCAATACGGCTTTGATTCCATTTTCTCTACTGATGGCGATGGCGATCGCCCACTGATTTCGGACGAAAAGGGAGAGTGGTTGCGTGGTGACATACTGGGATTATTGTGTGCCGACGCCCTCAATGTTAAAGCGCTGGCAGTTCCAGTTAGTTGTAATACCGCAATAGAAAAATCTGAACGATTTGCCAAAGTCGCTCGAACCAAGATTGGCTCACCCTATGTCATCGCTGCGTTTCCTGAGCTTAGCGAGCAGTTTTCTTCCGTAGCTGGCTTTGAAGCTAACGGTGGTTTCTTGCTTGGTTCGGATATGTATGTCGATGGGCACGAACTTAAAGCGCTGCCAACGCGAGATGCCCTATTGCCAGCATTAATGTTATTGGCAGCATCAAGAAGTACGCCGATTTCGAGTTTGGTTGAAGCATTGCCGCAGCGTTTTACTCACTCAGATCGTATTAAAGAGTTTGCAACAGAAAAAAGTCAGCAGATTTTGGCTGAGGGAGCCGAGGCGCCACAGTCGCTGATTGAAAAACTGGGTATTACAGAGGTGAGTGTTACATCAGTTGATATCACAGATGGTCTCAGAATGACGCTTTCAAATGGCTGTATTGTGCACTTAAGACCTTCCGGGAATGCGCCGGAGCTGCGCTGTTACGCTGAGGCGGATACCTTCGAGCAAGCAAGAAGTTACGTCGACCAGTCGCTGAAAATGGTTCGTAAGCTTGCAGGCTAAATCTAATTAGAGAAATGACCGTGGCGCCACGGACTTTGGCGCCTATGTTAGGACTACAGGGTAGAAAGATCATGAAAATTGCTGTTGCCGGTACTGGCTATGTGGGTTTGTCTAATGCTGTGCTGCTCGCACAACACAATGAAGTGGTGGCAGTAGACTTGGTTGAAGAGAAGGTGAACCTGATTAATGACCAGCGTTCGCCCATTGTTGATGCTGAGATCGAAGAGTTTCTGGCCAATAAAACGCTGAACCTTAAAGCGACGTTGAGCAAAGAAGAGGCTTATCAAGGCGCAGAGTATGTAGTGATCGCTACGCCTACCGATTACGACCCTGTATCGAACTACTTCAACACTAAATCTGTGGAAGCAGTGATCCAGGATGTCAAAGCAATTAACCCTGAAGCGGTGATGGTAATCAAGTCGACAGTACCTGTTGGTTTCACTGCGGACGTTAAAGTACGCCTTGAAACTGAGAATGTCATCTTCTCGCCTGAGTTCCTGCGTGAGGGCCGAGCGCTATACGACAACCTGCACCCATCTCGTATTATCGTTGGTGAGCAGTCTGCTCGAGCAGAGAAGTTTGCGGAACTGCTTAAGCAGGGCGCAATTAAAGAAGATATTCCAACGCTGTTTACTGACTCTACTGAGGCAGAAGCCGTTAAGCTGTTCTCCAATACCTACCTTGCGATGCGTGTTGCTTACTTCAATGAGTTGGATTCTTACTGTGAAGCCCACGGTATGGACAGTCGTCAGATCATCGAAGGGGTTGGACTGGACCCACGAATTGGTAACCATTACAACAACCCTTCATTTGGCTACGGTGGTTACTGCTTGCCGAAAGATACCAAGCAGTTGCTGGCAAACTATGAAAACGTACCAAACAGCATCATCAAAGCGATTGTGGATGCCAACCGCACACGTAAAGACTTCGTTGCAGATTCTATCGTTGCTAAGCAGCCGAAGCGTGTAGGTGTATATCGCCTGATTATGAAAGCTGGCTCTGATAACTTCCGTGCCTCTTCGATTCAGGGAATCATGAAGCGTATTAAGGCTAAAGGTATCGAAGTTGTGGTTTACGAACCAGTGCTGAAAGAAGACGATTTCTTTAACTCGAAAGTGATCAAAGATCTGGAAGAGTTTAAAGCGTCTTGCGACGTGATTGTTGCCAACCGTATGGTGGACGATATCCGCGACGTGGCTGAGAAAGTGTACACACGAGATCTGTTCGGTAGCGACTAATCAACACCGGCCAGGTTTATAAAAGCCCGCTAATTAGCGGGTTTTTTTATGTCTGATTCAGATCAGCCCATAACTAACTTTGTGAGCAAGGATTGTGCAATTGGTTGTGAATTTACCCTCTGTCTCTTGAAATCGAAATCGCCAGCCCCAAATTCCTTCTCATATCGTATTTGTGTTAACCCTGTTGAGAAGAAAGTCAGATATGGCACATCAAGAAACTCACGGTTTCCAGACCGAAGTAAAACAGCTGCTTCAGCTGATGATCCACAGCCTTTACAGCAACAAAGAGATCTTCCTGCGTGAGCTTGTTTCGAACGCGTCCGATGCGGCAGACAAGCTGCGCTTTAAAGCGCTGAGCAACGCAGACCTCTATGAGAAAGAGGGCGATCTGCGCGTTCGCATCAGTGCAGACAAAGATGCCCGTACTGTCAGCATTATCGATAATGGCATCGGTATGACCCGTGACGAAGTTGTTGAGCATCTGGGCACTATTGCCAAGTCAGGCACGGCAGACTTCTTTAAGCAGCTTTCTGGCGACCAAGCTTCAGATTCACAATTGATCGGCCAGTTTGGTGTTGGTTTCTACTCTGCATTTATCGTTGCCGACAAGGTTACAGTTAAGACCCGCGCAGCAGGTGAAACATCCGATCGCGGTGTTCAATGGCAATCAGAAGGCGAGGGCAGTTTCACCGTCGAAGATATCGACCGCCCAGAGCGCGGCACAGAGATCATTCTTCACCTGCGTGAAGGCGAAGATGAGTATCTGGATAGCTGGAAGTTGCGCTCTATCGTAAGCAAATACTCAGATCATATCAGCGTACCGGTTCAGTTCTGGAAAGATGAAGTACCCGAAAGCGAAGGGCCGGATGGCGAGAAGATTGAAGCTCAGCCGGGTGAGTGGGAACAAGTTAACCGTGCCACTGCGCTCTGGACTCGCAATAAGAGCGAGGTTAAAGAGGAAGAGTATCAGGAGTTCTATAAACATATCTCCCATGACTTCCAAGAGCCGCTGCTGTGGTCTCACAATCGTGTTGAAGGTAAGCACGATTACACTAGCTTGCTGTATATCCCAGCCAAGGCTCCTTGGGATCTGGGCCACCGCGAAACGAAGCATGGCTTGAAACTGTACGTTCAGCGCGTGTTCATTATGGACGACGCTGAGCAGTTTATGCCGACTTACCTGCGCTTCGTAAAAGGTGTGCTGGATTCAAACGATCTGCCTTTGAACGTAAGCCGCGAGATCCTGCAGGACAATGCGGTAACGGATGCGATGCGCAAAGCCTGTACTAAGAAAGTACTGGATATGCTGAGTCGTTTGGCTAAAAACGATGATGAGAAATATCAGAGCTTTTGGGGCGAGTTTGGTAATACGCTGAAGGAAGGCCCTGCTGAGGATTTTGCCAACAAAGAGAAAGTGGCTGGTCTGTTGCGTTTCGCATCGACTCATAACGATAGCAGTGTCGACAACGTCTCTTTGGACGCCTATGTCGAGCGAATGAAAGAGGGGCAGGACAAGATCTACTACATCGTTGCAGACAGTTATGCTGCAGCAAAGAGCAGTCCACACCTAGAAGTGTTTGAAAAGAAAGGCGTTGAAGTCCTGTTGATGCATGAGCGCATCGATGAATGGCTGATGAGCCATCTGACCGACTACAAAGAGAAGCAGTTCCAGTCTGTGACTCGTGGTGAGCTCGATCTGGGCGAGCTGGACAACGAAGATGAGAAAAAAGCGCAGGAAGAGGAAGCCAAGCAATATGAAGGATTGGTTGAGCGTGTGAAAGGTGCATTGGGCGAGAAGGTAAAAGATGTTCGTATTACCCACCGCCTGACGAACTCACCAGCTTGTATCGTTGCCGATGAGCACGATATGTCCAGTCAGATGATTAAGCTGATGCAGGCGGCTGGGCAGCCTGTGCCAGAAGTTAAAGCCATCTTTGAACTGAACCCAAGCCACGATATCGTTAAATTCGTGGATAATATGCAGGATGAGGAAGCGTTCGGAGAGTGGGCTCAGCTGCTGCTGGAGCAAGCAACACTGGCAGAGCGAGGCAGCCTGGAAGATCCTGCGGCATTCGTTAACCGTTTGAATACCATGTTGTTAAAAGCGGCTCAGTAAGTTCTCACGTTGGACTATGATTTGAAACGGGGAGCTTGCTCCCCGTTTTTTGAATTTCCATTGATCTGAATGAATTGCTTTAACTTGTTTTAACAACATTGGCTGTTAGAATTGCCGGTTCATAATCGATCGATTATTCGACTTTAATTCTGCTGAGGCGCATGTCTCACGCAAGAGGAAACAAAGCAAATGCGTATTATTCTGCTAGGCGCTCCTGGTGCAGGTAAAGGCACCCAAGCGCAGTTCATCATGAACAAGTATGGCATCCCTCAAATCTCTACCGGTGACATGCTACGTGCCGCAATCAAGGCCGGTACGCCACTGGGCCTGGAAGCAAAGAAAGTGATGGATGCGGGTCAACTGGTCTCAGATGAACTGATCATTGGCTTGGTTAAAGAGCGTATTGCGCAGGACGATTGTGCGAAAGGTTTCCTGTTGGATGGCTTCCCGCGCACTATTCCACAGGCTGACGCGATGGCTGAAAGCGGTATCGACGTAGACTGTGTGATTGAGTTTGATGTGCCAGACGACGTGATTGTTGACCGTATGGGCGGTCGTCGAGTGCATCCTGGTTCCGGCCGTGTATATCACGTAGTTTACAATCCACCTAAAGTGGAAGGTAAGGACGATGAGACCGGTGATGACCTGGTTATCCGCCCTGATGACGAAGAAAGCACAGTGCGCAAGCGGCTGGGTATCTACCACGAACAGACTGCACCACTGATCGCTTACTACGGCAAAGTTGCAGAAGCGGGTAATACCAAATATCTGAAAATCAACGGTACTAAAGCCGTTGAAGCCATCAGCGCAGAATTGGCTGAGCAACTCGGCTAAGGTTAACTCGGTTAATCGAGATTTGTTTAGAAGCCCACCAATTGGTGGGCTTTTTATGTTCAGGACGAACGGTATGCCGCGGGTACATGGATGTACGGGAGCGGCGATGTTCAGGACGAACGGTCGAAAATTGCTCCATGCATTTTCGACATTTCCGCCATCCATGGCGGTCGTACACCCACAGCGCTTCGCGGGGTGAGCTTTGCCGCGGGTACATGGTACCCAAAACACTTCGTGGGGCATGCAAATGTACTGGAGCGGCGATACCCACTGCGCTTCGCGGGGCACGCTGTGTTCAGGGCGAACGACATACCTTCTTACCGAATCTATTTCTCTTTAGCTCAGTCGCTTTTGCTATCGCATTGCCAGGCGGCTATTGACTTCTCTTGGATAAAGATTGAGCAGTTGATTTTGACTTAACGCTACTGGTTGATCTGATTAAGAATTTGCTGCGTAATGATGGCTCAAGCTTGGATCTGGAGTCTTCATGGAGTTAAAACACGCGGCTGAAAATTACGGTGTGCTATTGGTGAATCTAGGAACGCCAGATGCACCGACAACGCCAGCTGTCAGAAGTTACCTTAACCAGTTTCTCTCTGATCCTCGAGTGGTCGATGTGCCGAAGTGGCTATGGCAATGCATCCTTAAAGGTGCCATCTTACCTTTTCGGTCTCCTCGCGCCGCTAAAGCATACCAATCGATATGGTGGTATGAAGGCTCTCCACTCCGAGTTATCAGTGAAAAGCAGCAAAAAGCGCTGACAAATGCGCTTTTGTTTGGCACTGGGCATAAGCTCCAGGTTGAGCTAGCTATGACTTACGGCAATCCGTCGATTCCCGGCGCACTTCAGCGTTTGTTTGATGCTGGAGTTAATAAAGTCGTGGTGCTGCCGCTGTTCCCACAATACTCCTGCAGTACCACCGCCGCTGTATTTGATGGCATTGCAGATGCTCTGAAAAAACAACGCTTGATCCCCGAACTACGCTCTATCCATCACTACCATGACCACCCGGCGTTCATTAGCGCAATGGTGGGCAAGGTGAGGGCGCACTGGCAAGCCAATGGGAAGGGGGAACACTTGCTTATGAGCTTTCACGGCATACCACAACGTTATGCAGATGAAGGCGATCCATATGAGCGCCATTGCCATGAAACGGCCATAGCGATTGCTGGGGCATTGGGGCTCTCAGACTCTGAATGGACCATTAGTTTTCAGAGTCGAGTCGGTCGTGAACAATGGCTAATGCCATACACGGATGAGACTTTGAAAGGTATGCCAGCAAAAGGCATTAAAAATCTAGATGTTATCTGTCCTGCATTCTCGGTTGATTGCCTCGAAACTCTGGAAGAGATTAAAGAAGAGAATTGCGAATACTTTGAAGAAGCGGGTGGCGAACAGTATCGCTACATAGATTGTTTGAACGACAGTCCCTGCCATATTCAGATGATGGTGACCTTGGTTAAAGAGCAGTTGGTAGGCTGGTAACGGCGATTGTTGGGAGCGCTTGGTTAAACCCTCGCTCGTACGCGAGGGTTTATATTCTGGAAACTACTTAAAGGCTTTTCAGCAAAGGGAAGCGTTCACTGAGGGAGGGCACAGGTAACCTAGGGTCCTGCATCCTTTGATCGAATACGAAATCCTGATTAGCGACCACATTCCATTTCATATCATGTTTGGCATTAATCGCCCTGACTACGTCAAAGAAGGTCCATTGGCGGTTGCTATCCAGCATATAGGTGCCTGCGGGTAAGTCATATGCTTGTGCCAGGCCTGCAACTGTATCCTTGATAGCCGAGCAGGCGGGGTACCAACGCTCACTGGCCGAAACTGTCCCGTTTCCTTGTTTAGCCTGCTGGCATAGGTTTTCCAGCATATTATTCCCGCCGGGCGTTTCGTCGATTTGCCAACCCAGTCGAACGATCTTTGCTGTGGGTAGCTTAGCGCGCACGCCTTCCTCCGCTCGCATTTTTTCAAAGCCATAGCCTTCAGGAGCGTCGGGTACTGAGTTGGGGGTGAAAGGTCCAATGGCGAAATCGGAAAACACCATGGCAGTACTGGTAAAGATCAATTCAATGTTCAGCTCGCGGCATAGATCCGCTAACTGTAATGGCCAATCATGATTTATTCGCCAGCCTTCGTTATCCATACCAGTGCTGGTGGACGCGATTGCCAGGTGAAAAATTGCATCAGGCTTAATTCGTTGCAGAAACTGATAACTTTGGTCCCAGTTATTGACCTCAACGGCATGGCGATCCCATGGCAATACCTGCCAACCTAAGTTACGTAGGTGGCTGCACAGGTGCTTGCCAAGGGTGCCGTTGGCGCCAGTCACTATCGCTTTCATAACTCTCCGCTATCTCGCTCAAGCGGCAGAGGCGATCTCCGCGATAGAGCGAATGTAGTTAACATCAAATGGGCAGTCTATGTCGTGGCGCTGACAAATGCCATCGGCTTCGGTCGCTAAAGTTAACACTTCCTGCCAATTTGGCTCCGTCTGCTGACAGTGCTCTGCAACCGCGTTAGCGATTTCTTGTAATCGCTTTGAATCGTTTTGATTACTCATCATATACTCCTGCGTCAAAAGTTCGGCGAAAATGCCTGACAGCAGGAGTGCTGCATTTAACGTGCCAGCTTGTGATGTTGGATTAGAAGCCGTATAGCCCGATATTCTCCAGGAATACTCGTCGTGGCTGTTTGAGCACGTAAATCACTGCCTCGGCCATATCTTCTACCTGCAACCAGCCTTGCATCTGGTCAGCTGCATTTGCTGGTTTTGGTACCTGTACCAAGCCAGGGCAAAGGCTATGCACTTTGATACCATGCTCTCTTACTTCTTCTTGCAGTGCTGCGGCAAAACCCACAACAGCAAATTTGGCCGCGCAGTAAGGCCCCGCGTTAGCGTAGCCATTTTTGGCTGCTTGTGAAGCAACATTAACGATATGGCCAGACTTTTGTTCCCTTAATGTTGGTAGTACAGCTTGTGTCATCAAGAAGGTACCCTTGGCACAGGTATCCATGACCAGGTCCCAGTTTTCTTCCGGGCAAGATTCGATACTATCTTGAACGCCCAAGCCACTATTATTAATAAGTCCGTCGATTCGGTCAAAGTGGTTGAGGGCCTGTGTTGCGACATTTTCAACCTCTGCTTTAACTCGAACATCTGCTGCAACGGCAATGGCTTTGCCGGGACCTATTTCAGACAGACGTTGAGCTTCTTGCTCAAGAAGCTCTATGCGACGAGAGCTAAGCACGACATTGACGCCTTGAGCTACCAAGGCTTCCGCTATGCCCAAGCCGATTCCACTTGCGCCACCAGTGATAATGATTGTGCGTCCAATAAGAGAGTCCATATCTTTGCTCCAGTAAGGTTTTAATCGCATTTTCGTCCAACTAGTGCTATTTTCAAGCCTGTGGTGCGAGCTTTTTCGAACTTTGGTTCGAGGGTTGGTTTAAATAGCTACGGCAGTCACCTGGCAGCGAGAGAGGTTTGAGAATGAGCGAAGAGAATGGTTTTGCGACTAGATTAAGAGAGTTGATGGGTGAGCAAAGCGTCAGCGCTTTCGCACGAAAAGTCGAACTAAGTGAAAGCTTGATCCGCAAATACCTTAAAGGCTCGGAACCTAGCTTGGCCAAAGCGAACCAAATAGCCTTGAAGGCCAATGTTTCACTCGAGTGGTTGGCGACCGGGTGCGGCTACCAGTACCGCAAAGCCGAAGTGGTAGATATGGAAGCGCTGGAAAAGGCGATGAAGCTGACCACAGATCTTGCTGAGCAGAACGAGTTAAACCTGACGAATGAAAAGCTAATGAAAGTGATCGTCGCCACGTATCAATATCTGAGAGCGACAAAGAAGAAAGACGGTTACTTCGACCTAAATGAAGCGACGCCATTTGTACATTACGTGATGGGGCTATGTTAAGCCTATTGCAAATCAAAACGCCTCCATCTGGAGGCGTTTTGATACTAATAGCGGTCGCGCTTAGTTAAAGGCGTAACTTAGCTTTACGCCGTACTCAACGTTGGTGCTGTCAGCTTCATCGAAAGGTTCTGAATCGTACTCAACTTCTGCTTCCACATGCAGGGCTAAATCTTCGGTAATACCGAACTTGATACCGCCATTACCGGTGGCTCTGATGTCTCCCAAGTCATCTAACACTGGTTGGAAATAGAGTCGACCATAGAGGCTGAAGGGGAACTCGCCGTTTCTATCCCATACCCATTTGCCGTAGAAGTTACCACGCCAGTTTGTGTCTTCTTCGCCAGTGCTCTCCGCTTCTTCCTCTTCCAGGAAGCCACCTGCGCCAAAACTGGTGTGGAGCTTGCCGTTTTCAGTTTCATCTTCGAAACGCCAGCGAACACCGGTACCTGCGAGCTTGCGGCTGGAAAGGTCGTCAAACTCGTCATACTGATACTGAGCGAATAGCTCCCAGTCCAACATAGGTCGGAAGAAGTTGTTTTCGATCCAGCGACCATGGACAAAAAGATCGTCTTCATCTTTTTTGTCATTGGTCTCGGCGTAGTTATAGTCGGTAAGCAACAAGGCGGTTCGCTCGCCTTTTACGTTACGAAGCAGGAAGTTAACATTGTATTCCTGCTCATCCTTACTGCCGGATTTGCCTTTCAAACCCAGGCCGACGTTACCGCTCCAGCCATCTTCTGGGTTGGCTTTGGTATCGATGGGTACAATGGCTGCGGCTTGGAATGAAGCGCCAGCCAGCAAAGAAGTCAGTGCTATACGTCCGAGTTTGGTCATAGGTCGGGTTCCCTTCAGGTTTCTCAGGCTACATTTTTGCAGCATCTTAAACATCTGTGCAAACAATGAAAGCCGAAGTCACATTTTTTCTAAAACATTCTAAAAATTAGAATGAAATGGCTGTTTTATTGCGATTTTAATTTGGTATTTAGTTTGGATAATAGGTCCTATCTCAATTGGAGGACGTGACATGAAAAAGCTACTGGTGGTAAAGAGCAGTATTCTTGCAGATAACAGCCAATCTTCTCGCTTGGCAGATCTTTACGCTGAAGCATGGTTAAAGGCCAATTTAGATGGTGAAGTATCCGTTCGGGATCTAGGGGCAGAGCCTATCCCACACTTAGATGGCAATACCTTAGGCGCTTGGGCCACACCTGCAGAGGAGCAGACAGCAGAACAACGTGAGTTGGCTCAGCGCAGTGACCTATTAATTGAAGAAGTTATGTCAGCTGACGTGATTGTGATTGGCATGCCCATGTACAACTTTGGTGTGCCATCCAGCTTCAAAGCGTGGATAGACCATATTGCCCGTGCAGGAGTGACATTCAGATACACTGAAAACGGTCCCGAGGGCTTGGTCAAAAACACACGAGCAGTGGTTGCTGCGGCAAGAGGGGGCATGTATCAGGGAACGCCAAAAGACACCCAAACAGTTTACCTGCGAGACGTACTTGGCTTCTTAGGGATTTCAGATGTCGAATTTGCTTATGCGGAGGGTTTAGCGATGGGGGAAGAGGGCGCTAAAATCGCGATAGAGGCAGCTGAGCGACGTTTGAATGAGTTGGTGTAACCTCTGTGTATCAGAATTAAAAAAGGCAGCCATTTGGCTGCCTTTTTACTACTCAATCTTTTGCATAGATGCAGAAAGCTAGTAGGCGTCGTTATGAACACCCACGGAACGACCAGATGGGTCGTTTAGGTTTTGGAAGCTCTCATCCCACTTCAGCGCCTCAGGTGTTGAACACGCAACTGACTTACCGTGTGGTACCGTACGCAGCACGCTTTCGTTGTTTCCGAAGTGCTCTTCAAAGATCTCGCGATACATGATCGCTTCTTTACTGTCCGGCGTGTGGATCGGGAAGCGATACTCAACATTTTCAAGCTGCTGGTCTGAGATCTCTTCGTCTGCGATCTCTTTCAATGTATCGATCCATGAATAACCTACACCATCAGAGAACTGCTCTTTCTGGCGCCAAGCGACAGACTCTGGCAGGTAGTGAGCGAAACACTCGCGCAATACTTGCTTTTCAATCTTATCGCCAGGACACATTTTATCTTCAGGGTTGATGCGCATCGCCACATCCATGAACTCTTTGTCCAGGAAAGGTACGCGAGCTTCAACACCCCAAGCCGCCATGGCTTTGTTGGCGCGCAGGCAATCAAACAGGTTTAGTTTTTCCAGCTTACGCAGCAGTTCTTCATGGAATTCCTGCGCGTTAGGTGCTTTGTGGAAATAGAGGTAACCACCGAAGATCTCATCAGCACCTTCCCCTGACAATACCATTTTGATACCCATGGCCTTAATTTTACGGGCCATCAGGTACATCGGGGTAGACGCACGAATGGTCGTTACGTCGTAGGTTTCCAGGTGATAAATAACATCACGTACAGCATCAAGGCCTTCCTGTACCGTGAAGTGTATCTCGTGGTGCTGAGTACCGATATGCTTGGCGACTTCCTGTGCTGCTTTCAGATCCGGTGAGCCTTTCAAGCCTACCGCAAATGAGTGCAGACGAGGCCACCACGCCTGCGTAGTTTCGTCATCCTCGACACGGCGTGCAGCGTATTTGTTGGCAATAGCAGATACAACTGAAGAATCCAAACCACCCGACAGCAGCACGCCATAAGGTACGTCAGACATCAGTTGACGCTTAACCGACGCTTCTAATGCAGCACGCAACTCTTCTCGGCTGGTTTCATTGTCTCGAACTTCAGCATAACTCTGCCAGTCACGCTTGTAGTAAGGGCGGATTTCACCGTCTTCGCTGCTCAGGTAGTGCCCAGGGGGGAAGGTCTGAACCTTATTACACACTGGCGTGAGGGCTTTTAATTCTGACGCAACATAGAAGTTGCCGTGCTCATCCCAACCGATGTAAAGCGGGATAATACCGATGTGGTCGCGGGCGATCAGATAACTGTTCTTTTCAGCGTCATAAAGCGCAAACGCGAACATACCGTTCAAATCATCAATAAAGTCGATGCCTTTTTCTTTATACAGAGCGAGGATAACTTCACAGTCAGACTTGGTTTGAAACTGAAAATCGACATTCAGGTTCGCTTCCAGCTCTTTATGGTTGTAGATCTCACCATTTACCGCTAGAGCGTGTGTTTGTTCCGGGTTGAGAAGTGGCTGAGCGCCAGTATTAACGTCAACAATAGCCAGACGTTCGTGCGCCAAAATCGCATTATCATTTGCGTAGATGCCGGACCAGTCAGGGCCACGGTGGCGCATCAGCTTAGAAAGCTGAAGTGCCTGTTTACGCAACTCTGCCGGGTCGGTTTTAATGTCTAAAATACCAAAAATCGAACACATACCGTTCCCTGTCTCCTGAATACGTCTCTGATGGGCGTGATATCGACAGTAACATACTGTCCATCCATCAAGTAAGGGTTTTAGCACTGTGCCAGTTTAAGGCTAAAAAGCAAGTAAAAAGTCACTTTTACCGCATAAATATGTAGTTTTTATGCAGTGGCGAAGAGTAAAGGGAATAAAACAAAAAAACAGGGGGAGAGATTAAGTGAGTCCCGAATGGGACCCACTTAGCAGGCCATAGCTTACTGCACATTCTCTGCATCAGTAAACATGCCTTGGAACAATACGCTAGACAGGTAACGTTCACCAGAGCTTGGCAGGATAACAACGATGTTCTTATCTTTGAACTCGTCAGATTCTGCCAGGCGCTTCGCTGCGATTACTGCAGCACCAGAACTGATACCCGCCAGGATACCTTCTTCTTCCATCAGGCGGCGTGCCATCTCAACGGCGTCAGCACTGTTAACCTGCTCAACGCGGTCAACCATTTCCAGATCCAGGTTGCCAGGAATGAAGCCTGCACCGATGCCCTGGATTTTGTGAGGACCAGGAGTCAGATCTTCACCCGCTTTTGCTTGGGTGATGACTGGCGACTCTGTCGGTTCAACAGCAACTGAAACGACATCTTTGCCTTTTTCCAGTTTCAGGTAACGGCTAACACCAGTGATGGTACCGCCAGTACCCACACCCGCGACAAATACGTCTACTTCGCCGTCAGTATCTTCCCAGATCTCTGGGCCAGTGGTCTTCACATGGATCTCTGGGTTTGCTGGGTTATCAAACTGCTGGAGCAGAATGTACTTAGAAGGATCTGAATCGCGGATCTCTTCTGCTTTAGCGACCGCACCTTTCATACCTTTGGCACCGTCAGTCAGAACAACATTGGCACCCAAAGCTTTGAGCAGCTTACGACGCTCAAGGCTCATGGTGTTAGGCATGGTCAGAGTTAGCTTATAGCCACGGGCTGCAGCTACGAACGCCAATGCAATACCTGTGTTACCAGAGGTAGGCTCTACCAGCTCTTTATCTTTTGTCAGGTCGCCACGCTGTTCGGCGTCCCAGATCATGTTGGCACCGATACGGCACTTTACGCTGAAGCTTGGGTTGCGAGCTTCAACTTTAGCGAAAACATTACCGCCGGTAACGCGGTTTAGCTTGACCAGCGGTGTACGACCGATGGTTTGTGAATTATCTTCAAAGACTTTCATTTTGGTTCGTCCCTTGAGTTCCGACGTTAATGGTGTAGTTCACTGACAAGCATACTCAACCAAACTAAATAATATAAAGTTATATTTTGTTATATCGTTATCGCATAAGCGAATAGAAACCATTCCCGGCAACTTGTTTGAAATAATTCTTTAATATTTCGTTAAATCATAAGCTTGTTAAAAAACGTACAGACTAGCGCAGTACGTAGGCGATCATCACTGCAGCCGCCGTAGTGAATATCACCACTTCAAGTGCCGTTACGATAAGAGAACTTTTAGATACAGGCTCATCTGCATAAAGCTCTTTTTCTGAGAATTCAGGTTTATTGATTTTTTTATCGCTTTCAAAGGGCTGTTCCAGTCGAGCTGCAATGGCTGGGGAAGGAGCGTCGAGCTCTTTGGACTCAGCAACAGCCTCTTTAGCCGCTTCAGCTTGATCTGATTCACTCTCTTTTTCAGTTGTCGTTGTTTGGCTGGCCGACGTTTTTTCGGTTTTGTCGTCAGCAGAGCCGTCAGCTGCAATATCGGACTTCGAACTGATTTGGTCTGCAAGGTGGCTGGCCCCCTCAGAGGGAAGAACCTGGCTTCTTTGGGTTAGTTGGATCTCATCCTCCATACCGTCCTGGTTATGGGGGATCTCAGGGCTCTTACTGACCTCCGGCTGGGCGTTGCTTGAGTCTATAATTGCCCGGTGTTCAGAATTCTTCGCCTGACCGTCCTCACTTGTTTGTGATTCTGCGACTGCCTCTGGTTGTTCTTCACTTTTGGGGTCCGGTTTATCCGTCTCTTTACCCGACTCAGGTTTTGTCGTTGCAGCCTTGGTAGTATCAGAGATCGCCTTACTGGTCTTACTCTTTGCACTGGTTTCAGCTGGTGCAGCCGTTTCAACAGACGGGACTGATTCTTCTTTGTCCGCTTTGCTGAATGCAGCTTGTTGCTTCTTTTTGCTCGGGGGAGCCTCTTTCTTTGCTGCAGTAGGCTGAGGCTGCTCATTGAGCACGGTATGGAGTAGGGCAATTAACTCGTTGATTGCTGATTGCGATTTTTCCCTATCGAAGACGGTAAACCTGGCTAACTGAGGAAGTCTGATAAGTGCACGACTGGGACTTCCTTCTGGCAGCCGGTAGACCTTGGCACTGACATTTCCCCAGTTCAGCTTGATTGTGTCGGGCTTGGCCTGTTTTATCTGCCCATTAGTCAGTAGTTGATAGAGCACCTGGGACGAGTAGTCATCAATGCAGATAACCAGCTTGGCCTCCAGCTCAGGTAGTAGTTTTTGCCATAAGTCTTGAGCAAATTGCTTGGAATCGTCCGCGGCCTGAAGCTTCTCGATACTCTCTGCCCGAAACGGGATCAGGTGAGCGGTTAAACTTCTTTGCAGTAATGCATCACCAGAGCAGTAAAACAGCCGGGAGAACTGCCGGAACATCGCCTGAACTTGCTTTTGCAATGGCGCTCGGCCAACGGCATGGTTACCCCATTGTTCGGTGGCGAAGATGCTGCCTTGCTCCGCACTGGCAGAGTAGGTCTGTTCACAGTGGTATTCGGTCAGCGGTAATAGGGTGAAGAAGCCAATATCAACCTTGGGGTGAAAGGTGTTTTTTGGTGAGGTAAGAAACTGCCAACCTAACTTGTGGCCAAGCGTGTCATGGGCCTGTTTGATCTGATGACAGGCCGATTCATACGCTTCCGCTGTTGGCATGTTAACTCCGTAACCTTTCTAACGAGATAAAACGGCAAGATTAATATGAGTTTAGAGTGAGGAAAAGGGGATAGGTAGCAATGTTAGAGATATGCAGATAAAACAAGGCGCCGGTCAGGTCAGTGACCGGCGCAAATAAGCGTCGGGAGAACGCATGGTAGGAAGTAGGCCTCCGTGCCTTTCTACATCGCGTAGGGGCGGGTAACCCCCGCATGCGCCGATGCGTGTCCAAGCCGCCTTGCGGCAAAAGTGTCATGTTGGTTGGTCGTCAGACCAATGTCATCCCAAATAATCGCCAAAGCCCGGCGTCAGCCAGCTATGACCAGCACTATCATCAGTGCGGATAGAGCGGCGAGATTTTGAAAGCAAAGCATTGTGTATCTCCTTTTAACTCAATTTGTGAGCCTAGGGTCGGGTTAGTCACACGATGCTGAAAAGTGATTTGGCGTTGACCAGAGTTGCTCAACGTCTACCGGCGGCCCCGCTATCTTAGGCTTCCCCTTAGACCGGTGGCTTTGCGTCCCAACCTTTCGATTGGTTTGCCTTTATCAGCATGTGTAAAATTATTTGACATTTATTTGTTAATCGCAAGTTAAAATATGATGAATTTGTACATTTTGTGATCGGGATGGTTGCGGGGATCACTGTACGTGGAGAAGTCGGTCCAGTGGTATTCCGCAGTTTCAGTTGACCAGATATCGGCTACCCGGCTAAGGTCTTGTTTTCTTTCCCGTATCCACATTTGCAGAAGCCATGCTAGAGCAAGCCGTCCTGTTTGTTGTCTCCTTTATTGCCAATACGTTTTCTGCGTTCTCAGGTGGTGGCGCTGGCTTGCTCCAGTTCCCTTTACTGATTTTTCTCGGGCTGCCTTTTGCCATTGCATTAGCTACCCACAAAATAGCCAGTGTGGCGTTAGGTGTCGGCGCTATGTTGCGGCATGCCCGTGAGCGCACATTAACGCTTAGATTGTCTGTTGAGATGCTCGCATTTGGTGTACCCGGAGTACTCCTAGGCGCGAGGGTGATTCTGGATGTACCGGAGCGGATAGCTCAGACGGCGTTGGGAATATTAACCATTGGCCTGGGCATCTATTCGGCAACTAAAAAGCAACTGGGGGTTGAGTTAGCGCTCAGGACAACCAGTGCAACCACGACGCTGGTCGGTGGCACGGGATTATTTATGATTGGTGTGCTCAATGGCTCGCTGACATCCGGTACAGGTCTATTTGTTACTCTCTGGCTCGTGCTTTGGTATGGCCTGGATTACAAACGCGCGGTTGCTTTTACGCTGGTCTGGGTTGGTGTGGTATGGAATGGCTCAGGCGCAGTTGTGCTCGGCGTCTTGGGGGAAGTGCAATGGAACTGGTTACCGGCATTGCTGGCAGGCTCGCTGCTGGGAGGTTACGCAGGTGCGCATCTGGCTATTGCCAAAGGCAGTGCCTGGATCAAGCGTGCATTTGAAGTTGTAACGATTCTTGCGGGGCTGGCGTTGCTGGCGAAAGTGTTTTTTTAGTTCGCAGTCGCGCCAGTTTTCTTTAGCCTTTTTCTTCTGTTGCGATAGTGCTTTGTGCCGTTGCAGCGCATTAACTAAAAAAGCCCAAGCGACCTAGTCAGCTTGGGCTTTCTGTTTTAACAAGCCTAGGTTATCCGAGTTCGACACCGATCTTGCTGATAACGTCCAGTGCACGCTGCTTAGCCTGCTCTGTACTCTCACCTCTGGCCAGAGCGACGCCCATACGGCGTTTATTGGTCAATTCAGGCTTACCAAACAGGCGTAGTTGCGATGTTGGCACTGTCAGCGCGTCCGCTATGCCGGTGAAGACCACATCGTTTGAGTTGCCTTCTGGCAGCAATACAGCAGAAGCGCTGGGTCCGTTGTGGGTGATCTCACCGATCGGAAGCCCAAGTATCGCTCGTACATGCAAGGCAAATTCAGATAAGTCCTGAGAAATGAGCGTCACCATGCCTGTGTCATGTGGGCGCGGGGACACTTCGCTGAACAATACCTCGTCCCCTTTGATAAACAGTTCAACGCCATATAAGCCAAAACCACCTAAGGCACGAACGACTTTTTCTGATACTTCTTTCGCCGCGGCCAACGCTTGTTCAGACATGGCTTGTGGTTGCCAGCTTTCGCGGTAATCTCCATCTTCCTGCCGATGACCAATAGGATCGCAAAAGTGAACGCCGTCAGTGGCAAACACTGTCAGCTGCGTGATCTCGTAATCGAAATCGACAAAGCCCTCAACAATGACACGGCCACCACCAGCACGACCGCCTTCCTGGGCGTACTGCCAGGCTGACTCGATATCAGCTTCGCTGCGAATAACACTTTGCCCTTTCCCCGATGAACTCATAATCGGTTTGATGACGCAGGGCGTGCCAACCTGATCAACACCCGCCTTGAGCTGCTCCAGGGTATCGGCAAATTGGTAAGGCGATGTTGGAATAGACAGCTCTTCAGCTGCCAGACGACGAATACCTTCGCGATTCATGGTCAGCTGCGTGGTGCGGGCGTTTGGTACAACTTTTATCCCTTCCTGCTCCAGCGCAACCAGGGTGTCTGTGGCGATCGCTTCAATTTCAGGAATGATAAAGTCGGGTGCTTCCTTGGCCACAATCTCTCGAAGTGCTTCGCCATCAAGCATATCGATAACATAACTGCGGTGAGCGACCTGCATGGCGGGAGCGTGTGGGTATCTGTCTGTCGCGATCGTTTCAACGCCCAGGCGCTGCAATTCGATGACGACCTCTTTACCCAACTCTCCACTACCCAGCAACAATGCTTTGGTTGCTTTAGACGCGCCTGGCGTACCAATCATTCACATTTCCTTAGATCTGATAAATCAGTGAAAAAAGCCGCGCACATTATAGTCTCAGCACAAGTGCATGTGTTGACTAGGCGCACTTTATTCTTCGGCAAGTTCTTCTCCTGCATTATTTGACTGCATGGTGGCAAACTTGAGATTGGCTATATACACTCATCCGCTTCAACTAAACGTTCGGCGTTTAAGAGGATTGTGGGTGAATCAGGTCAAAGGATTTAGACGAATCGTCAATGCGACCCGTTATTCCTGGCAAGGATTGAGAGCCGCCTGGATAGGGGAGGAGGCTTTCCGCCAAGAATTGATTTTGGTTCTGGTGATGTTGCCGTTGGCAGTGTGGTTGGGAACTGATGCGGTTGAGCGCGGATTGTTGATTGGTAGCGTATTGCTGGTGCTGATTGTTGAGCTGCTAAACTCTGCAGTTGAGGCGGTTACCGACAGAGTCGGCATGGAGCGCCATGAATTGAGCGGTAAAGCAAAAGATATGGGCTCAGCAGCCGTGATGATTTCACTGATCAATGTCGCTGCAATATGGGGCATGATTGCCGCAGAGCGATTTCTGTTATAGCCATTTATCGCGCGGGCTATTGCTCTGCACAAATAAAAAAGCCGCAATATGCGGCTTTTTTGTTAATGATAAAAATTAACGGCTTGCCAGCGCTTTGTCCCGATATTGCTCTACCCACATAGCAGTTGCGCCACAGACAGCAACCGGCATTACTACCAGGTTTAGAATTGGAACCATAGTAAACAGCGTAACGATGGCGCCAAAGCTCAAACTCGCACCCTTTTGCTCTGCGAGTTGTGCGCGCATCTGCTCAAATGAGATCTTGTGATTATCAAAAGGGTAGTCCGCATACTGGATCTTCATCATCCAGGCCGTGAATAGGAACCACACCACTGGGGCAAGGGTTTGTCCAATAACTGGCACCAGAAACAGGAGTAAACAGGCGATGGCCCTTGGCAGATAATAGAGAAGTTTGCGCCATTCCCGCTTAAAGATCCTTGGTAAATCTTTAACCATATCCATCATGCCGCCTGTATCAAACGGCCGGTCGCTGAGCATCAGCTCCACTTTTTCTGCCAGTAACCCGTTGAAGGGGGCGGCGATCCAGTTTGCGACCGTACTGAAGATATAGGAAAACACCAGTAAGGTGGTTAACACCAGCAGTGGCCAGAGTAAGTAGTTAAGCCAGCTGAGCCAGTCAGGCAGATAACCGTTAACCCAACCAATAAGCTCTTCGATTTGCAAAAACAGGTAATAAAAGGCACCGCTGAAAAGCAGTAGGTTGACTGCCAGCGGCAAAATAACGAATTTTCGCAGTCCTGGCGTTTTTATCAGATCAAAGCCACGAAAAAAGTAACTGGCACCGCTATGGCCTTGTTGTACGAGCTGTTGAGACATTCTATTCGATTCCTTTTAATCTCATTGGCACCAGTATAGAGAGAGCTGTCTCTCAGTAAAATGCCGGTGTTGTTACAAACTTTAAAACAATCTGATAGAGTCGCCGCGTGTCCCCTTTTATCAGATAGCCATCGCACCAAAGCCACAATGAGACTGAAACAGATCAAGCTGGCAGGGTTTAAGTCGTTTGTTGACCCAACCACGGTGCCTTTCCCCGGTAATATGACGGCCATCGTCGGCCCCAACGGCTGTGGTAAATCCAATACCATTGATGCTGTTCGTTGGGTGCTTGGCGAAAGCTCGGCGAAGAACCTCCGCGGCGATGCGATGACGGATGTCATTTTCAATGGATCGAGCGGTCGTAAACCCGTTTCCCAAGCCAGTGTTGAGCTCGTATTCGAAAATCATCAGGGGCGAATCGGTGGCAACTACGCCAATTTCAACGAGATATCGGTTAAGCGTGTAGTGACGCGGGATGCGGTTTCGACTTACCTGCTCAATGGCAGCAAGTGTCGTAAGCGTGATATTACTGATCTTTTCCTTGGGACGGGCTTGGGGCCTCGCAGCTACGCCATTATTGAGCAGGGCATGATTTCCCGGTTGATCGAATCAAAACCGCAGGAGCTTCGTATTTTTATCGAAGAAGCTGCGGGGATCTCAAAATACAAAGAGCGCCGCCGAGAAACTGAAAACCGCCTTAAACACACCCGTGAAAACATGGAGAGATTGGGTGATGTCAGGGAAGAGCTTGGCAAACAGCTGGAAAAGTTGCAGCGTCAGGCCGCGGCTGCCCGTCGATTTAAAGAGTTAAAAGCCAAAGAGCGTCAGCTTAAAAGTGAACTGTACGGGATCCGCTGGTATCAGCTTAATGAGCAGCTCAATCGTTGCGAGAAAGAGCAAGCTGAGCAGGAAACAGCGCTGGAACAGTTCAATGCGCAACAGCAGGGCAAAGAGACCCACCTGGTCAAGCTGCAAACTGAACATGCCGCGAAAAAAGCGGATCAGGAACAGTGTCAGCGTAAATTATTCCAGCTCACTACGGACATTACCCGCTTAGAGCAACAGATGATGGCGAGCCGCCAGCATAAAGCTCGGGTGGAAGATGAGCTTGCGCAGCTGGCAATAAAGCAGGAACAGTTGGCAGAGCTGATTGCCACCGAATCTGAGCAACTGGATGTCACCCAGGCCGAGCTTGAAGCGCTTGAAGAAAGTGGCTTGATGCTCAACGAGCAGCTCGAACAGTCGCAACTGTCTCTGGATGAGGCTGAGCAGGCGTTGGCTGATTGGCAGCAGCGTTGGCAGGCCAGCGAACAAGCAAGTGCCAATGTTCGTCAGCAGCAGGCCATTGCGCAAAATAAACAGACCCACCTTGGACAGTTAGAACAGCAGCAGCGACAACGTTTAACTCAGGTTAGCGATGAATTAACAGAGTTGGACGAATCTGAACTCACACTCGAGCTTAACCAGCTCGCCGAGGCCTTAGCCTTGCAAAGTGAACAGTTGGCTGAACAGCAACTGATAACGGAACAGGCAAAATCCGAGCTCGCTGAACAGCAGCAGGCCATGTCGTCAGCTGAGCAGAACATACATCAATCTCAGTTGAAGCAGGCCGGATGGCAGGCTCAACGAGATGCTATCCAATCCCAGCTTTCAAACTTGGAGCAGGCCGAAGCGCTGCCTGAGGGACGTCATCACCTGTATCAACAGTTGAATGTCGCTGAGGACTGGGCCGTTGCGGTTGAGCGGGTTTTGGGGAGTTTTTCCCGGTCATTTGTCAGTGAAAGTCTCACTTCGCAGGATCAGGGCGCGGCCGGCCGGGTCAGCCTTTTAAGTGAAAACACCGACGCCTCTGAAACTCAAGATGCTTTGTTTCAACAAAATGAGTTATTGGCCAAAGTGTCAGGACCAGCCAAAAGTGCTTTGGCACCGCTGCTATGGGGAGTCGAATGTGCGGACGATGACGAGTCGGCCTGGGCTCGGCAACCATCGCTACAGATGGGCCAAAGCGTAATAGCGCCGTCGGGCTTGTGGTTAGGGGTTAACTGGCAGGCACCATCGCAACAGAGTAGTGACGGTCCATTGCGGTTGCAGCAGCAGTCGCAGCAGTTGGATGCGCAGTTAATGGAAATTGAAGCGCTGATGGCAGAGCAACGCACTGCGGTTGAGGCGTGTGCGCAGCAAGTAGCGCAAGTGCAGCAATCTCATCAGTTAGCAGTGCAGGCATGCCAAAAGATGGAAGCCGAATTGGCTCAGGTGCGCCAGCAACGCCATTTTGCCGAACAAAAACTCACTGAAAAGCGTCATCGGCGTGAACGCGTTCAGCAAGAGCAGGAGATGCTTAAGGAGCAGCTTGCTGAGCATGAGGCTGAACGTGAACTGCTTTCGGAACAGTTGTTGATGCTAGAAGAGCAGTTGGCGGATGAGTCCGAATCCTATGCGTTGGAAAGTGAAAAAGAATCATTGGAGCAGATTCGCCAGCAAAGGCAGCAGCAATTTACTCAATTCCAACAGCAGCTGCAGCAAGTCGCTGTCCGCCAAGAAGGACTCAAAGCACAGCTAAATGCATTAGTGTCTGCCAAACAGCGCACTCAAGTAGATCTGGACGCAGTACAAAAGCGTCAGCTGGTACTGAAAGAAGAGCTCACTCAGGACCACACACCAGAGCTTGAACAGGCAGAACAACTAGAGTTGCTGCTTTCAGAGCGGCTGGAACTCAATGCTGAATTATCATTGTTAACCGATGCGATTTCGGAACTGGAACAGCAGACCAGAGACATGGAGATGGGGCAGCGGGATGTGTTGCAACATTTGGAAAAGCAGCGTGCCAAGATCTCTGATTTGAAGTTGGAAGCCGAAGGTTTTCGGGTGAGAGCACGTTCAGTACTGGAAACGCTGCAGGAGATGAACGTTAATCTCAAACAGGTGCTCAGTGAGTTGCCTGCCGAATATTCTGAAGCGGATTGGCAGGAACAGCTCGACAAAACTTCGCAAGCGATCAGTCGCTTAGGTGCGATCAACCTCGCAGCAATTGAAGAATATGAGCAACAGGCTGAACGGAAAGCGTATCTGGATAGTCAAAACGAGGACTTAGAGTCTGCGGTGGATACGCTTGAAACAGCGATCCGTAAAATTGACCGGGAGACCCGTCAACGATTCCGTCAGACCTATGATCAGGTGAATGAAGACCTCCAGCGCCTGTTCCCGAAAGTGTTTGGCGGCGGTAGCGCGCAGCTGGCGCTGACCGATGATGACCTGTTAGAGACAGGTGTTACCATCATGGCTCAGCCGCCAGGTAAAAAGAACAGCACAATCCACCTTTTATCGGGTGGCGAAAAAGCATTGACCGCTTTATCATTGGTGTTCGCAATTTTTCGATTGAATCCAGCGCCGTTTTGTATGCTGGATGAGGTGGATGCGCCTCTGGACGATGCCAATGTTGGACGATTCTGTAATCTTGTAAAAGAGATGTCGGAGACTGTTCAGTTTATTTTTATCAGTCACAATAAAGTATCTATGGAGATGGCGAGTCATTTGACTGGCGTCACCATGCAGGAACCGGGCGTGTCACGACTTGTGGCGGTTGACGTAGAGCAAGCCGTCGCCTTGGCAGAGCTGGGATAGGCTAAGACAAGTTATTTAGTAGCAAGTGTGCATATGGATGGATTTCGTATCGTTCTCATCATAGTTGGAGCCATCGCCATTGGTGCGATTTTGATTCATGGGCTCTGGTCTATTCGCAAGCAAAGTAGTCAAAACAGAATCAAGTCTGGTGACTTTCCCGTAGGGCAGGATGGTACTTCCCTCGACAATGAGGGATTTGACCAAGATGGTATTGGTAAAGTCAGAGTGGTTGGCAGTGCGCAATCTGATGATGACTACGATCTTGATGATCAACCGCTTGCCGTCGAGCAACAACCTAGCGCAAGAGTTGAGCCTGCGTTTAGTGCGCCAAGTGCAGCCCCTGCAAAACCGAAAGAGAAAGTTGAGCCAAGTTTTTCTGCTTCCCACATTGATGACGAGCCCACGGCTCCGATGATGGAACAGGTAGATCTATTCGCTGAACCAGAGTTGGATGAGTCCAAACTGGAACAGCCTATAGCAGCGGAAACAGCTGCAACGAAACAAGTTGAAGCCAAGCCTGCGGACGTTCAAACGGATAAACCTCAGCCTAAAGCCGAGCCAGCACCTGTTGCTGAAGAGCCCCAGGATGTGATGGTCTTAAACGTAGTGGCTGGACCCAGTGGTGAGTTGCGAGGCGCGATCATGTTGCCATGCCTGCTGACATTGGGCTTTAAGTTTGGCGAAATGTCGATCTTCCATCGTCATGAAACACCTGCGGGCACTGGCCCTGTGCTGTTTAGTCTGGTGAACATGGTTAAGCCTGGAACCTTTGACCCGGACGGTATGGAGAGCTTCTCAACCCAAGGGGTCTCGCTGTTTATGACCTTGCCTTGTTACGGCGAGGCACAAAAAAATTTCAGTCTGATGCTGAAAGCGGCAGAGCAATTAGCATCTGAGTTAGGTGGACAGGTACTGGACGATCAGCGCAATGTGCTCACCAAACAGAAAATTCAGCACTATCAAGAGCGGATCCGAGAGTTTGAACGCAAAAAGCTGCTGACCATCTAGCGCCAACCTTATTGTTCAAGCCCCCACTTTGGGGGCTTTTTAATCTGTTACCGAGTTATTCATGTCTGACATAGTCTCCCAAATCGCAACGCTTCGCGCGCAGATCGAAGAATACAACTATCAGTACTATGTGCTGAACGACCCAAGCGTGCCTGATGCCGAATACGATCGTGCAATGCGAGAACTTATCGGCTTAGAGAATGAGCATCCTGACCTGATTACGCCTGACTCACCTACGCAAAAAGTCGGTGGCGAAGCGTTGTCTGCGTTTGAACAGGTGGCGCACGAAGTACCTATGTTGTCGCTGGATAATGTTTTCGATGACGAGGGCTTTTTGGCATTCACCAAACGATTGCAGGACAGATTGGGCACGTCAGACGTCAGCTTTTGCTGTGAGCCCAAGCTCGATGGTTTGGCCGTTAGCATATTGTACGAAAATGGCGTCTTGGTGCGTGCGGCGACGCGGGGCGATGGCCAAACTGGCGAAAATATTACCGCCAATGTCAGAACTATTACCTCAGTCCCCTTGAAGTTGCGTGGTGAGGGGATCCCGGTGCGCCTTGAAGTTCGTGGCGAGGTATTTATGCCGAAAGCGGGATTTGAGCAGTTGAACAAACGTGCCGCGCAATTGGGTGAGAAGCAGTTTGCAAATCCGCGTAACGCCGCAGCAGGTAGCCTTCGGCAGTTAGATAGTAAAATCACCGCTAAACGGCCGCTGGCTTTTTATGCCTACTCAACAGGTGTTATTGAGGGCGATAATCAGCCGCCGGAATCCCACTACCAGGGCCTGATGCGTCTTAAATCCTGGGGATTGCCCGTCAGTACTGAAGTCAAAGTGATGACGACAGAAAGCGACGTGGTGGCGTACTACAAAGATATTCTGGCTCGCCGGGCTGAACTTCCCTACGAGATTGACGGTGTCGTATTAAAGGTCGACAGCTTGGTTCAGCAACAAACTCTGGGTTTTGTCAGTCGTGCACCTCGCTGGGCGACGGCGTTTAAGTTCCCTGCAGAAGAGGAGCTGACACTGCTGGAAGATGTTGAGTTTCAGGTTGGACGCACCGGTGCTATTACGCCTGTTGCCCGCTTAAGGCCGGTGTTTGTTGGTGGGGTTACGGTATCTAATGCCACACTGCACAACGCCGATGAGATAGCGCGTCTGGATGTGAAGATTGGTGATACTGTCATTATCCGCCGTGCTGGCGATGTTATTCCCCAAGTTGTCTCCGTGGTGACTGAGCGCCGACCAGACGAAGCCAGAGCCATTGAGTTTCCCTCAGAATGTCCTGTATGCAGCTCTGTAGTTGAACGGGCAGAGAACGAAGCGGTAAGCCGCTGTAGTGGTGGTCTATATTGCGGTGCTCAGAGAAAAGAAGCGATTAAACATTTCGCTTCAAGAAAAGCGTTGGATGTCGATGGCCTTGGTGACAAGCTGGTAGAGCAACTGGTGGATGAGGAGTTGATTCAAACCCCTGCTGACCTGTTTAAGTTAGGTGTGGTAGAACTCTCGGGTTTGCCCCGTATGGGCCGAAAATCTGCAGAAAACCTCCTTGCTTCACTGCAAAAGAGTAAGCTGACCACACTTGCTCGGTTCCTTTATTCGTTGGGCATTCGTGAAGTGGGAGAAGCAACGGCGCTGAACCTCGCCAATCACTTTGGTGAGTTAGACGCTGTAATGCAGGCCAATGAAGAAGCACTATTAAGTGTCAATGATGTCGGTCCTATTGTTGCTCACCATATTGTGACCTTTTTCCAGCAGCCACATAACCTGGAGGTGATCCAGGCGCTGAGACAGGCTGGGGTCGAATGGCCCGACGTGGTGATTCCTGAGACGAGTGCGCAGCCGCTGGATGGAGAGACCTGGGTATTAACCGGGACTTTAACAGAGATGGGTCGCAGCGAAGCAAAGGCTAAATTGCAACTGTTAGGAGCTAAAGTCGCCGGTAGTGTATCCAAGAAAACTCACGCCGTTGTTGCAGGAGATGCTGCCGGCTCAAAACTGACCAAAGCGCAGGATCTGGGTATCGAAATTTTAGATGAAGCAGCTTTGATCGCGCTGTTTGAGAAACATGACGTTTAATACCATTACTCAACAGCGGTAACCGACTGGACTGGTGGTGTCAGGGGTAGGACCAATGTAAAGGTGATACCTTCTCCTGGCGCGCTGCTTGCGCCTATGGTGCCGCCTAGCTTTTGACTTACCACGTTGTAAACGATATGCAGCCCCAGGCCTGTGCCACCTGACGCTCTGCGGGTGGTATAGAAAGGGTCGAACAACCGTTTCAAGTTTTCCTCGTCGACGCCTTTGCCATCATCATGATAGGTCAGCTCTAGAAACGAGTCCTTTACTCTAAATCCAACCCAGATATGGTGCTCGTTGTCTTGGTCAAATCCATGGCGAACCGAGTTGACCATCATGTTTGTCAGGATCTGACTGAATGCACCGGGGTAGCTGAATAGCATCAGGCTTTCATCTCCACGCACATCAACAGAAACCTTATGGTGTTTAAACTCTGGTCTCAAGCTGCTCACCAGATCTCGGATGTAGGAGTGGAGGTTGAATTCCCTGAGCTGTTCGCTACTTTGGTCTACCGCAACCTCTTTGAAATTCTTGATCAACTCTGCCGCTCGGTTCAGATTCGATAAGATCATTTCTGCACATTGATTGGTCTTGGCTATGTGCTCGTCCAGCCCTGATCGGGTTAGCTTGCCCTCTGAAATCTGTGCCTGGATATTGCCCATTTCGTCTTGCAGCAAGGTTGCTGCGGTGACACTCACACCGACAGGGGTATTTATTTCGTGGGCAACCCCAGCCACCAACTGGCCCAACTGTGACATCTTTTCTGCTTCCACCAGTTGCGACTGCGTGGCTTTTAGCCGCTCCATGGTCAGCGTCAGTTCTTCATTGGTGGTCTTTAGTTCATGAGTTCTGTCTTCAACCCTCTGTTCTAACTCCCGCTGGTCTTCCTGAATCCGTTCTGCCATCTGATCCAATACCAAAACGATGCGCTGCAGTTCGACAAAACGAAGCTGCAACGGGTAGGTGTGATAGTCAGCACGAGAGTATTGCTCTACTAAGCCGCTGATTTTGTGTAGTGGACTGACAATTCGGCGCGAAGCGATCAGAGCAACACCTGCAAACAATAAGATCAGGAACCCCACAATAGCCCAGAGTTTGAGTTCCAGATTGGCAATGGCTGCCAGCGCATTGCGTCTGTCTATCCCCATCTCAATCTGCACGGGCGCTTGGTGTTTGGCGAGAGTAAGCGGTGCTTTAACAGACAGAAAATTATCGTGGACCAACTGGTGAGACTCCAGATTCAGCAAAGAGTCTTCGGAGATAATATCCAGCATGCTGGTTTCGCCAGAACCTGCACTTTTGAGCTTTTTATTGGCGTTTTCGTAAATGGCATGAACCGGCATCAGTACCACCAACGCGCCTACCAGTTCATGAACTTCCGCTCTATCTACAGCAGATAACCAAAGCGGAGCGTAGATAACGAACATGTGGTCACTGACCCGCTTTACCTGTTTGATATTTGGGGCGTGAAGTTTGAATACCCGATCCAAAAATTTCGCATCCTTAATGGTTTCAATTTTCTGTGTGGCATCTATTGGGTTGGCAAAATAGTCGTCAATGCGGGCACTGATGGGGGAGAGGTCGAGCAGTTCAAACTGTGTCGGCACCACTTCTACCGGCCAACCACTCTTGTCGACAAGAAAAATACCGTAGGCAGATGGGTGCATATGAGCAAGATCCGCCAACTTAAGTTTGGCCTTAGGGCCGAATACGCCTGTGTAAGACGCGTAGATGACATCAGGATCTTTGCTTACGCTGCGCAGGCCGGTAAACAGAAGTTGATAGTCACGTTCAATATCATTCGCCAGTATGTTGGCTGTTTGACGAAGGGTCGAAAATGCCGACTCTTCAGCGAGCTGTTGGAATCGGCTGATGAGATAGAAAGAGGTCAGCAGGGTAGGGATCAGCGCAAGCGCCAGAATGCTCCAACTGAGGGTACTTCTAAGTGAGCGAAATCCACTTAACTGCATCGGTACTCTAACCCTATTTAATTGCTGATTGTTTCTGCGATTTTTTCAATTCATGTTCCCCAACGCGTTGCATCAGCGCCGTTGCTTCCTCTGGGCTTGCGTGACCACTCATATAGAGGTCAAAGCCTTTTCTGATGCCGATCCAGGCTGCCGACATGGCCGGCGTTGGTGGCGCGCCTTTTGATTTCTGCATCTGTGTTAAAAAGACTTTGAGAGCAGGGTCTGCTGAGTTTTCAAGCGCTGCGACCACTTGTTCATGAACAGGAAACGAACTGATCTCTGAGAACAGACGCTGCTGTATCTCAAACGACTGCATATAGTTGGCAAAGTCTATCAGCGCCTTCCTTTTCTCACCCGACAGACTCTGATTTGGAAATACCAGTGACATGGTGGCATACATAGATTGAATGGGCTTTCCATTGAGCGAGGGAAGAAGGGCGACACCAAAGTCTTCCCCCAGCGCTTTAGCAATATCAGTGTATGCCCAGTCGCCATTGATGGTGTAAGCAAATTCACCGTTATTAAACCGAGCAAAACTGCAGTCGTAATCGCAACTGGCATCCACTTGAAGTGGTGATGTGGTCATGTCGCGGTAGAACGTCAGTGTTTCCTGCATGGATGGCGTGTTCAGCGTCAGCAGGTTGTTTTCTACAGGGAAGCCCCCGAACGGTGGAATAAATGCCACAAACCAGTAACTTTCACTGTACTTCCAACCAATGGGTTTTACGCCTTTTGCCTTCAGCTGGTCAGCTTGATTGACTAACTCTTCCCAACTGGTGGCGGGTTTCTCAACATACTTCTTGTTGTAATACAGCAGTAAATGGTTTCCACCCGTTAATGGAATGCCGTAATGCTGGTTGTCATAAGTGACAGTTTGCAGATGGTTGGTGGCAGAGGTAGCGGTAATGAGTTCGGGAGGGATGACTGAAAACTCAAGTTTTTGGTAATCACCGATAAAATCTGAAGGTACCCAAGCCATATCGGGTGCATCACCATCAATCACGGAGCGAACCAGGGATGTTTTAAGTTCGCCCGTCGGGAGATAACCCACATTAATTTTAACTCCGGTTTTTTGCTCATATACCTTGCAGAGTTCAACAAGCCAGTCGCGGGCGGCCTCTTTTTGATGCCAGATGGTGAGTTGAGTAGCGCTTGTTGAAAAGGTCATCAAGCACGCAAAGAGCAGACCCCATAGCTTCATATCATCTCACCGCAGCTAATTACCGTTAGATAACAGCAGTATAGATCTTAGTTGAGCGTATGCAGGGGAAAATAATGGGTAGATGGTGGACGGTACTGGGCTCGAACCAGTGACCCTCGCCTTGTAAGGGCGATGCTCTCCCAACTGAGCTAACCGTCCATAGGGAAGTCTGAGATACCGAGATGGTGGGCGGTACTGGGCTCGAACCAGTGACCCTCGCCTTGTAAGGGCGATGCTCTCCCAACTGAGCTAACCGCCCATCTAGGTATCAGGCTCAAAGTGGTGGGCGGTACTGGGCTCGAACCAGTGACCCTCGCCTTGTAAGGGCGATGCTCTCCCAACTGAGCTAACCGCCCACTTTGAGTGTTGTGAAGGATGGTGGGCGGTACTGGGCTCGAACCAGTGACCCTCGCCTTGTAAGGGCGATGCTCTCCCAACTGAGCTAACCGCCCATCGTTCACAGGTGGCGTATTATAGGCAGGCGCTTTTTAGTGTCAACCGATTTATTAAGCCAAAATGACAGCTTGGGCAAAGATTGGCCGGTTTGATGGTAATTTGCACAAGAAGGAGCTAAGTGGTTAATTTGTCGGCGAGTTGAGCGTTTTTTGTTAAGTTTTTAGCCCTTATTAATAAGGGGCGCTTCAATCTAAAAAATTGTTTGACATGTTTAGGGGGCATGCATAGAATGCGCCTCGCGTTTCGGGGCAGAGTTCACTGCTTCAGTGGCTATTAACCGAAACAGTCGTGGGGCTATAGCTCAGCTGGGAGAGCGCTTGCATGGCATGCAAGAGGTCGGCGGTTCGATCCCGCCTAGCTCCACCACGATTTAATGTGTTAGTTGCGTCCCCTTCGTCTAGAGGCCTAGGACACCGCCCTTTCACGGCGGTAACAGGGGTTCGAATCCCCTAGGGGACGCCAATCACATTAAATAGATTTGTAAGTATGTCCTGTCCCCTTCGTCTAGAGGCCTAGGACACCGCCCTTTCACGGCGGTAACAGGGGTTCGAATCCCCTAGGGGACGCCACTTACAAATCGCCATGAAGTTCTTGGGTCCCCTTCGTCTAGAGGCCTAGGACACCGCCCTTTCACGGCGGTAACAGGGGTTCGAATCCCCTAGGGGACGCCATTTCTTCATACAACCAGTTTCTAGTCCCCTTCGTCTAGAGGCCTAGGACACCGCCCTTTCACGGCGGTAACAGGGGTTCGAATCCCCTAGGGGACGCCACATTTGGGGCTATAGCTCAGCTGGGAGAGCGCTTGCATGGCATGCAAGAGGTCGGCGGTTCGATCCCGCCTAGCTCCACCAGATAAAAAAACCACTCGTAAGGGTGGTTTTTTTATGTCTGAAATTCGGTGAGCGCCTTGGTATATCAATCTGCATAAGAATCTGACTATAAATTTATGCGGATGGGTATTAAGACAGGCGCGCGCGAAATTCCTCATAGCTGAACTGTTTTACCAGCTCAAAGCTTCCATCTTTTTTCAGGATACCTATTGCCGGGTGTTCGACACCATTGAAGAAGGTGGTTTTGACCATGGTGTAATGGATCATATCTTCAAATATGACGCGGTCCCCGGGTTTGAGCGCATCAGTAAAGCTGTATATCCCGATAACATCACCAGCCAAACAGGAATTACCCCCTAGTTTGTAGTTAAATGCATGCTCGTGGGCTTCACCGGCATCGGTAATGACCGGTCGATAGGGCATCTCAAGCACATCTGGCATGTGTGCGGTTGCGCTGATATCCAGGATTGCAATGGGACCTTCGTTGTGAACAATATCAACGACTTCAGAAACCAGTGGCCCAGTCTGCCATGCCACCGCACTGCCAGGCTCTAATATCACCTGCAGATCATAAGTAGATTGCAGGCGTTTTAGCTGTCCAATCAGGTGGTTAACATCATAACCATCTCTGGTCATAAGATGGCCACCGCCCAGGTTAAGCCATTTCATCTGGTGAAGCAGGTGACCAAATTTCTCTTCTACTGCCGCAAGCGTTCGTTGCAGTGCATAAGAGTCGCACTCGCATAGGTTATGTACATGCAGTCCTTCGATGCCGGTCAAATCTGCATCGTGCAGATCGGCAGCCAATACACCCAAACGTGAGCCCGGTGCACTAGGGTCGTACAGCTCAGTATCGGCTTCTCTATGTTGCGGGTTGACACGGAGACCCGCAGAAACGCCGCTGGCGAGTACTTTCTCTTTGTGCTGTTGCCACTGAGTCAAGCTGTTGAAAGATATGTGGTCGACCAGGGGTAGCAGTTCGTCCATGTCAGCGGCTTTATATGCGGGCGAGTAAGCATGTACTTCGCCGCCAAATTCGTGTTTGGCGAGCT
This sequence comes from Corallincola platygyrae, assembly GCF_039544265.1. Lineage (NCBI taxonomy): Bacteria > Pseudomonadati > Pseudomonadota > Gammaproteobacteria > Alteromonadales > Psychromonadaceae > Corallincola > Corallincola platygyrae. The sequence continues at coordinate 37,385 of NZ_BAABLI010000034.1, forward strand.
TGGCCTCCCATACCGAACTAGCGGTGCAGCCAGGTAAGTAACGACTTACTAATGGAAAGGTGCTCCACATAGAAAACCCTTTCAGCGCCAGAATAATACGAGCACCACTCTCTTTCTGGACGTGCCCCATTAACGCTAGGTTTGCTTCTAACTTGCTCTCTTCACACACATAGCATGGCGACGGGATAGAGGGGTTGTGAAACGGATTACTCATGGTGAACCTTCCAAATCTGAGTCTTGATCAAAAAAGGGAAGCTCTGGCTTCCCTTTGTAGATTCCAGCATCAAGTAAGTGAATGTTTACTTGGCAAAGGGGGAGTCGCACTCAATGACCTGCCAAGGCAGACCATATTGATTCAGACGCTCCATGAATGGGTCTGGGTCGAATTGTTCCATATTCCATACGCCAGGTTTCATCCACTGTCCTTCCAGCATCAGAGAAGCGCCAATCATCGCAGGGACACCTGTGGTGTAACTAACCGCCTGTGCGCCTACTTCGTCATGGCATGCTGCGTGGTCACAGTTGTTCCAGATAAAGATCGTTTTTTCTTTGCCGTCCTTGAGGCCGGTGATGTAGGTACCAATGCAGGTTTTACCTGTGTAGCCCTCTGCGAGTGAGCCTGGATCAGGCAGTACGGCTTTCAAAAACTCGAGCGGTACAATCTGCTGGCCCTGGAATTCAATTGGCTCGATGGAAGTCATGCCAATCCCTTCCAATACGCGCAAGTGTGTCAGGTAGGCGTCGCCGAAGGTCATCCAAAAGCGTGCACGCTTCAACGTAGGGAAGTGTTTGACCAGAGATTCAAGCTCTTCGTGGAACATCAGGTATGAAGCACGTACACCAATATTTTGGTAATCCAGATCTTCACGAACAGACAGAGGATCGGTTTCTTTCCACTCCCCGTTTTCCCAGAAACGCCCGCGTTGGGTAATTTCACGAATATTGATCTCTGGGTTGAAGTTGGTCGCAAACGCCTGCCCGTGATCACCACCATTGCAGTCAACAATATCCAGGTAGTGGATCTCGTCAAAATAGTGCTTTGCTGCATAGGCTGTGTATACGTTCGTCACACCCGGATCAAAACCTGAGCCCAACAGCGCCATCAAGCCCGCTTGCTTGAATTTATCCTGATACGCCCACTGCCAGGAGTATTCGAATTTGGCTTCATCTTTCGGCTCGTAATTGGCGGTATCAAGGTAATGAACGCCTGTTTCTAAACAGGCATCCATGATAGTCAGATCCTGATAGGGCAGGGCGACATTAATCACCAAGTCAGGTTTGACTTTATTAATCAGGCTTACCAATTCCGGTACATTATCAGCATCGACCGCAAATACCTCTTTTACACGGTCGGCCCCTGCTTCCTGCTGCAGTTTCTCACACTTGCTAACCGTGCGGCTGGCAAGATAAATCTCAGAAAAATACTGAGGCAGAGAAGCACACTTTTTAACGACAACTGAGCTGACGCCGCCGGCGCCGATAATCAAAACCCGAGACATAGGCGATCACCTTTACTGATGTATCTTTTCCATGGGGTCAGCCGGATGGCTACCCCACTAGATGCCGGCACGAATGTACCGACGTTTTAAAAACGCGCATCCTAGCATTTAATTTTTAAAATTCTAGTTAAAAAGCAACTGCATGGTGCGTTTTTTTGTCCGCTGATTTGTTGGGGGGTGGATTCAATTCAGATAGAGCAGCTAATTAGCTATCAGAGTGGATTTCATACTATTTTCCAATTAATAGCTGAGCATGACCAAGTAGGCACAAGGATTACAAGGAATTGAGGTGACTAAGCTCCCGTTTCTTAGTCTATTGGGCGTACACAACTTGATCTCGATATCGCTATCAGCAAGGCTCAGTGTTAACTCTTTTTACAGATCAGTAGTGGCAGTGACCAAACGAGACAGCTCAGCTAACCAATTGATTAAACAGCAATGGTTTTGGATCGCTGTGATGGCGATTGCTGGTGTATTGGCATATCGATTTACCTTGCCGGTGTTTGGTAACCTGGAGTTGGTTTGCGGCAACCTTTTCCCCTTGCTCCTGGTGTATCGTTGCCGACCACTCCTTGTCGCTTTCACAGCGTTTATAGCTGCTTTATCGCTTGCTACGAGCTGGGGCAACCACTTCGTTCTGATTACCTTTACCCTTGAAGCCTTTGCCGTTGCTCTGCTGGTGCGGCGAGGCTTTAACATGCTGTTTGCCGATATCCTTTACTGGTTGTTCATCGGCATACCTATCATCTCCATTATTGTTCTCTTTATTCAGCCTGTGGCCAGCGAATATGTCGTCCACTTATTGCTGAAGCAACTGGTCAATGGCGCAAGCTACACTTTGGTGGCGCTGGCATTACTCCACCTCACACCATTACGAACACTTTTGCTCAACCAATTTGTTGAGATACGAACATTCAGAAGTCAGATATCACAAAGTCTGCTGAGCATGATGTTTGTCTCTGTGTTGTTTTTGGGGCTGCTGATAGAGCAGTTCTTGGTTCGTGACCAAGCTGATTACCTGAAAAGAGAGATGAACTCACTGGTCAAAGATTTAAAGAGCGATCTCGAGCTAAAACTTTCTGCCAGCAAAGATAGTGTTGCTGCGCTGGCAAATTACCTACAGGACAGAAACCTTCCGCCCAAGGAAAAAAACGCGTTGTTAGTAAGTGTGCATCAGGCGAATGAAAGTTTTCTGACCATGTTAATCAGTGATGGCGAAGGGGATATTCTCGCGGCCAGTCCTAAGTCACTGCTGGCAGCGCCACTGACAGATGACGTAAACCTTAATGTCAGTGACAGAAGTTATTTCATTCAACCAAAGTCCAGCGGCCTTCCCTATATATCGGAAGCGATACAGGGGCGTGGTTTTGGCAATGATGTGATTGTGGCGGTCAGTGCTCCGTATTTTGTCGATGAGCAGTTTCAGGGCGTGGTCGAAGGTTCGTTGAACCTAAATGAATTAGCTGTATTGGAAGGACTGAATCAACAACAGGACTACCTTTGGCTAATTACTGATCGTAATGGGCGAACTCTGTTTGCCGACGACTTGCTCAATATTGCCGCTTTTGAAGAGATGGCTCTTACAATTCAGCCTCCCAGAGCCAATATTTTTTCACTACCCTCGGTGAGAATATCCGACAGTCCCAGTGCGCCACTGTATCTGTTGGAAGAAACTAATCTGAACAACGGCTGGCGTATTCTGGTGATGAGGGACTACCAAAAAGAGCTGACCGATAATCAACAGCGCTATCTGGTTTTTCTAGGTGTCGTTCTGTTGGGAACCATGATCACTCTGGTTTTCGCAGGCTGGTTTGCTAGATTGTCAACCAAACCGCTTGAACAATTAGCTAATCTGGTCAGGCGTGATGAGGTTGGGATGATCGATGAACACTTGTTTGATCATTCCGCCGTTGAAATTCAAAAACTTGCAAGCGGATTGGCCAGTCAATACCGCCTTATTGAACGGCATCACCAACAGTTGGACAACCAAATACAGGAGCGTACTGAGCAACTCAGTATCGCCAACAATGAGTTGATGGCGTCCAAGCTATTATTGCACAAGGTGTTGGATGCGATCCCCGCTCGCGTTTTTTGGAAAGACCGCCAATCAACCTACTTGGGTTGTAATTCGCTTTTTGCCGCAGACGCAAGCCTATCTTCACCTGAAGAGATCATAGGAAAATCTGACTTTGAACTGGTTTGGACCGAATCTGCCGCCGCGTTTAAGGCGGACGACTTGGCGGTCATGGAAAGTGGCAAACCACAAATTAATTACATTGAGTCGCAAGTAAGGAAGGAGGGGTTAACCTGGTTGGAAACATCCAAGGTTCCGCTGACTAACCCACAAGGAGAGGTTATCGGTGTTCTGGGAACATACCAGGATGTGACTGAGCGTATTCAGCGTGAGCAGGAGTTAAAAGAGGCGAAAAGCGCTGCCGAAGCCGCGACAGAAGCTAAAAGTAGCTTCTTAGCGAATATGAGTCACGAGATCCGCACGCCGATGAATGCCATCGTTGGACTGGTGGAATTGCTGCTTGACGGTGAGTTAACACAGCAACAACACAAATATTTGGAGCGTGTGCAGGGGTCAACTGAGCATCTTCTTTCAATCATTAACGACATTCTCGATTACTCCAAAATTGAAGCAGGAAAGCTGGAGCTGGTTTCTGAACCATTTGATATCTCTGCTTTGATTGATGACGTGGGAGATCTATTTGAGACCTCGATCCGAGGCAAGGGACTATTGTTTGAGAAACGTCTTCCGTCGACTCCTGTACCCCCTTTAATGGGCGATGCGGTCAGGCTTCGTCAGGTGTTGTCAAACCTGCTGGGTAATGCCATGAAGTTTACTCAGGAAGGCGGCATCATGGTATCTTGTGAAATCATCAGTGGAGATAGCCAGGAGGCTAAGCTCTTACTGTCGGTCAAAGACTCTGGGATTGGGATGAGCGAACAGCAAATTGCCAGGTTGTTTACGCCATTTACACAGGCCGACAGCACAACCACACGTGCATTTGGCGGTACAGGGTTGGGACTTACTATCAGCCAGCAACTGGTTTCGTTGATGGGAAGTCGCATTGAGCTTGAAAGTCAGCCGGGTTTAGGCAGTTGTTTTCGATTCGAACTGACTCTACCAGTTAGTGAAATTGCGCCAGAAACCATCCGAAAAGAAAAGCGCAGGTTTAGACCTCTTAACTGCCACATTTTGTTGGTGGATGACAATGTCGTGAATCAGGAAGTCGCTTTAGGCATGCTGACTCGATTGGGGGCTCGCGTCACTGTCGCTGAGCATGGCGCCGATGCGGTTGCGAAAGCTAACCAGGAAACGTTTGATCTTATATTCATGGATATCCAGATGCCCATCATGGATGGGTATGAAGCTACTCGAACCATCAAGCAGAATTTGATTTCACCACCACCTATCATAGCACTGACAGCCAATGCGCTGGCGGAAGAGCGCGATAAAGCTGCAACTGCCGGCATGTCAGGGCATGTTACCAAGCCCGTCAGACAGGCTGAGCTATACCAGATTATTGTTGAAAAGCTGGGTGATGAAGCGTTCGCCGATGATGAAGCTTATCAGATAACAGAACAGTTCCCCAATCAGGATCGTAGTGCGCTGGTGGATGATGCCGAAATTGAGATGGGTTTACTGCAATGTGGGCAGGATGCTGCAATGTACCGGCGATTAGTTGCGCAACTAAACAAGCAATGGCAGCTGCTTCTACCAGAGCTAAAAGCGTATCTGCCCGGCGAGAGTGTTAAGGAGGTTGCACTAGAGCTTTCCAAAAAAATGCACTCACTTAAGGGGGTAGCGGGAAACCTTGGCGCGCAGCAGGCTGCTGACGTTGCCGGGGCTATGGAGCTTGGGCTTAATGGCAAGCAGGAAACATTTGATGATGAGATCTATATGAATCATTTGATGTCTCTTACTCTGGCAATGACTGACTATTTAACAAGGGCTGAGCAGGTAGTACTCCCAGGGGAAAGTGGAGATAGCGAGGTTATTGCCAGAGATGCAGAACAAGATGCCGCTGCTCTCGAAGCTTTTATGGTGGAACTTAAACAGGCATTGATAGGGCATGACTATATAGACACGTCTCCCTTACAAGAATTTATAACGTTCAACCCTGATTCCACAGGAGCTGAGCTTTGCCAAGCGCTGCTTGATGCCCTCGATATGTTTGATTATGAAGCCGCTGAATATACTTATAATCGTTTTGCGGAGTGGCTCGAGGCTGAGAGCTAATAAAGGCGGAAGAAGACAAAGCCCCAAGCGCTGTTGGTTCAGGATAGTTACAGCTGCGCTTTGTTTGAATCAAAGAGAATTGTGCTGTGTCATTCACCTGATTGTGATGGTTTTGATATACTTGCGCTCCGGTTGACAGTGACCTTAGATCATTGCCGGAACTCGCCAAGGGATGCACCATGACCAACCCGCTCTATAACAAGCATATTATTTCGATATCAGATCTCTCACGGGATGAATTGGAACTGATTGTTTCAACTGCCCACCAGATCAAACAAACACCTCGCCCAGAACTATTAAAGAACAAAGTGGTTGCAAGCTGCTTTTTTGAAGCGTCCACCCGAACCCGTCTCAGCTTTGAGACGGCGGTGCAACGTTTAGGTGGCAGTGTGATCGGTTTTGATACTGCAGGTAATACTTCGCTGGCTCAAAAAGGCGAAACACTTGCTGACTCTGTCAAAGTTATCTCTTCATACACAGATGCGTTTTTTATGCGCCACCCCAAAGAGGGGGCTGCGCGTCTGGCTTCAGAGTTTTCCACTGTGCCTGTCATTAATGGCGGCGATGGTAGTAATCAGCATCCGACGCAGACCTTGCTGGACCTCTACACCATTTATGAAACTCAAGGGACGCTGGAAGGATTGAAAGTCGCCTTCGTAGGTGATTTGAAATACGGGCGTACCGTGCACTCGCTGGCGCAAGCTCTATCACTGTTCGATTGTGAGTTCTATTTCATCGCACCGGATGCGCTCAGCATGCCGGATTATATTTGCGAAGAGCTGACGGATGCTGGTGTACGTTTCAGTAAGGTTGAAACCATTGAGGAAGTAGTGGGGCAGCTGGATATTCTGTATATGACCCGGGTTCAGAAAGAGCGTTTTGACCCGACTGAATACCAGCACATGAAATCCAACTACGTGTTATCCGCAAGCATGCTGGCTGACGTCAAACCCAGCTTGCGCGTATTGCATCCTCTGCCTCGCGTAGACGAGATCACAACGGATGTTGACCATACCCCATATGCCTACTATTTCGAGCAGGCAGAAAACGGTGTGTATGCGCGTCAGGCTTTATTGGCCTTGGTTTTAAGTGAGCAGGTATAAGGAGCGGGTGATGGAAACCAAAATGACCGTAGAGGCGATTACACATGGCACCGTAATCGACCATATTCCTGCTGGCCAGGGTGTACGTATTCTTCGATTTTTTCAGTTGACTGATGGACAGGAAAGAATCACGGTAGGCTTAAACCTAAGAAGTAAAAACAGTGGCGTCAAAGACATCATCAAGATTGAGAATACGGTCTTTACTGCTGAACAAGCAAACCAGTTGGCGCTGTTTGCACCTAACGCAACGGTGAACCTAATCAATAACTATGAAGTGGTTGATAAGTTTCGCGTGAGTTTGCCTGATCAGATTAATGCCGTGCTTAGTTGCCCTAACAGCAACTGTATCAGCCATGATGAGCCGGTTGATAGCAAGTTTTATGTTGCAGTGAAGCAATCGAAAGTAAAGCTTAAGTGCCATTACTGCGAAAAGAGTTTCTCTGAAAGGCTGTTTAAAGAGCTGAAGTAAACCTCTTTCGTCGATAAAAAAGGCCCCAAATGGGGCCTTTTTAATACGGTTAGTACAGCGTACTGAGTTCATTTTCATTAAGAAGAGGCACTGGCTTGCCCATCATGTGCTGGAACACAACGTTATAGGACAGCACAGCCTGCACATAACCGCGGGTTTCTTTGTAGGGAATGGTTTCGATCCATAACGCGGCACTAACACCGCTTTGAGGATCTCCTTTCCAGCGGTCTACTCGGTGTGGGCCTGCATTGTAAGCCGCCATGGCGTATATACGGTTGTTAGAGAAGCGGTCCAGCAGCTCTTTGTAGTAAGCACTTCCAAGCATGATATTGGTATCGATGTCGAACAGTGCTCGCTTACTTGGCTTGCTATGCCCCAACTTACGGGAAACCTGCTTTGCGGTGTTGGGCATTAGCTGCATCAGTCCTCTGGCACCCACTCTCGACTCCGCAAATGGATAAAATGCACTTTCTCGGCGGGCGATCGACATCAGCTCAGTTTTCTCTACTCCCCTTTGTTTCGCATAATGTTCGAATGTTGTCAGATAGGGCGTAGGAAACCTAAGATCCAAAGTATCCCAGGCTTTTGCTGTATTGGCTGCTGAGATTGCCAAATTGTGCCAACCGTTTTTCGATGCCAATAGCCCTAACTGCAACTGCTCACTTTGCTTCACGCCTTGCAATAAAAAACGCCATTCGCTTGAAGCTAGCTGACGTTCATCGTGATACATCAACTCTGTGACTCTGTTATAACCCTGCAAATTGGCAAGTTGAGCCTGGCCATGGCCTGCGGGAGTGACCTTTTCGTGATTCAGTTGATAAGCCTGACCTAGAATATCTGCGGCGAGAAAACCGTAGTAGGAGCGGTTGTTAGCCAATTGTTCGAGAATAGGTTTACCCGCTTGATTTAAACCTAGCTCCTGATAGCTGAGTGCCCGCCAGAATCGCCAGCTGTCTTTTTGTTGGTTGGATGGTGCCAGATATGTGATTAACTTTGAGACACTGTGCCAATCCTCCTCCTTCAGAGCCCAGCGTATGCGGGTTTCTGTTATGACATCGTCTTTCAGGAGGGGCAATTGTTTGTCTAACCAGGTTTTATTCTGTTCTGCTTTCTGAAAATTACTACGTTGTGCAATAAAACGTACAACACTCGCCTGCTGTTGCGGGGTAAAGCGATAGTTCAGCTGTGCCTTTTGCCAAATTGAGAGAGCTGCTTCAGCATCCTCTCTTGCCAGTGCTTTAAGACTATGGGTTAGCGTATCTGCGGCATATCTACTGTCAGGCGCTGGCATATCGGAAGCCAGTAACATGGGATCTCGATAGAGCCTTTTGAGGTGTTCAGCTGTCGGTTTGAGGCTATCACTGGTTTGTTTTGCCAGATAATTGAGCAGAGTTCTCTGGCGGGCATCAAATGCTTTCAACATCCGGGACCAGATCAGTTCATCAGTGAGTGGCTCAGCTTTTTTCCAAGCGCTAAATAAAGGGTCGCATACTTTAGGACGAGACTTACCATGAACCCAGAGGGACCTTGCACCTTGCCAGGCTTCTTCATTTCTGCCTGTGGCATTGAGCGCTCGGTAGTAATAGCACTGCAGTCTCACGTCATTAGGTGGTGTCGGGCTGACCGTGAGGTAATCCTGCCAACGTTTCTCGGCACCGGCCTTAAACAGAAACTTTCCCTTCATCCTAACTGATAGGGGGGTACCCTGACTCAGATTGATAAAAGCCATTATCTCGTCACCCGAACTATGGCTGAGTGAAGGCACATGCCGGTAATAATCAAGATAGATGGCTAAGGGATAGTGGTTTAGCTGTTTTCTTAACTTCTCGTAAGCTGGCCAATCTTTGTTTTCGATCGCTTTTAGCGCATCCGCGTACTGATTTCTTTGAGTGGCTAAATTGCCGCCATCCTCTGCAGTCGCTTGTTGGGTTATTAACAAAAAAGTAGCTGCAATGAAAAAAACAAAGGCCGATTTCATTTTGTAATTTGTAACCGCCTGTTTGCTGGCTCTTTCATTCGAAGCAATCAGGAGTAAACTTGAATGATCAAGCAGTAACTGGTGACAGGAAAACCTTCTATGCAGCATCAGGTCCAGCAGGTACTTAAAGCCATTGAGCAAGTGGTTCTGGGAAAATCTCATCAAATTCGTCTCGCCGCTTCATGTTTGTTCGCCGGGGGCCACCTTCTTATCGAAGATCTGCCGGGCATGGGAAAAACTACATTGAGCCACGCATTAGCCAACGTCCTTAGTTTAGGATATCGGCGGGTGCAATTCACAAGTGATATGTTGCCTGCAGACCTGATCGGGATCTCGATATTCAACAAAACAACACAGAGCTTTGACTTTCACAAGGGCCCTTTGTTCAGCCAATTACTGCTGGCGGATGAAATAAATCGTGCCAGCCCCAAGACGCAGAGCGCACTTCTCGAGTCAATGGCGGAACGCCAGATCAGCGTTGAAGGTAATACTTATAAGTTACCAAAGCCCTTTTTTGTGATTGCAACTCAAAATCCAGTCGACCAGTCGGGCACTTTTCCCTTGCCTGAATCTCAGTTGGATAGGTTTATGATGCGTATCTCTCTGGGGTTCCCCGATGCATCGGCAGAGAAGCGTATGCTGCTAGAGCAAGGCGAGCAAGCGCAGGTGCTTGAAGGGCTATCTGCCCTGATGACGGTGGATGACCTGCTGGAAATGCAACGGGCTGTGCAGCAGATCCATGTTTCGGATGCTTTGCTGGATTATTTACTGGCGTTGGTAAATGAAACAAGAAGTGACAGGCGCTATCCGAATCCGCTATCACCAAGAGCGACCAAAATGTTGCTGTCTGCAACCCGAGCCTGGGCATTTATTGATGGACGGGATTTTGCTACACCGCAGGATTTACAAGCTGTTCTCCCGTCAGTGGCGGAACACAGATTGCGTAGCAGTTTGGAGATATCCTCTTCAGGCGATGGCCAGTTGAGTGCCAGATTGCTAAGTCAGGTTGATCCTGATCAGGCCGCATAATTCTTATGCTGACTTCGATTCGCCGTCGTATGACTCCGATGTGGGAGCGTTGGCTGGCTCGCCGAATCCCACAACAAGAAATGGTGACGCTTGGGCAGGGGAACGTCTTTATTTTCCCCAGCCGCTTTGGCTTTGCCTTTCTGTTTACCATCCTTTCCGTTTACCTGCTGGGCACCAATTACTCTAACAATCTTGCACTGTTTCTGGCGTTCTTTCTCGTCAGCGTGTTTGTTGGCAGTATCTGGTTTAGTTATCGCAATCTGGCTGGATTGCAGATTAGCTGCGAATCTACTGAAAAGGGCTACCAGGGAGATGATGGGGTATTTCGCATCCGTTTTGTTGGCATACAACCACACATCATGATTCAGGCAAGATTTAAGCGAGGATCTCGCTCGTTCGCGAGTATAGAGCGGCCCGGAAAAATACGCTTAACGGTAAAAGCCAAACTGCTTGAACGGGGGCTCTTCTCTCCGGGCCGTTTAACGGTTGAAAGTGTTTACCCACTGGGTCTGTTTCGTACCTGGACCCACCTTGATACTGGCGCTAAAACGCTGGTGTACCCAAAACCCATGCCTTGCCAGCTACTACTTCAAGGACACACTATCGGTCAAGAGCAAGAGGGCGGAGATCAAAGCCGTGCAAGAGGCAATGAAGAGTTTGAATCGCTGAGAAGTTATCAACAGGGGGAGTCGCTCAGACAAGTTGCATGGAAGCAGTATGCCCAAGGGCGAGGAATGATGACCAAGCAATTCGATCAGCCAGAGCAGGAAGAGTGTTGGCTCGTTCTGCTTCGCACCCCCGGCAAGGGGTTGGAGGAGCGGCTTTCCCGACTCTGTTTCAGGGTGCTCGAGTTGAGCCAGCAGGGAACATATTTCGGGCTGGAGCTTGGCAGTGAACGGGTTTCTCCCGGCAGCGGCGAGAAGCACAAGTTGGCTTGTTTGAAAGCGCTTGCCCTATTTGGCAAGGAGAGCAGACTCGAGGGTGGAAAAGGAGACTCAGATGACTGAGATCCTGCAAAGTCGACGACTCTTCCTTTGCTTAGTCTCCGTGCACTGGGCCGTTATTCTGCCTATTTTTGAACAGATTCATCCTCTGTTTTTTGTCATCAGTTTTTTAGCCATCAGTTGGCGGGGGGGCACTCTCTGGTATCAGTGGAAATTGCCCAGCAAGCTTGTCGTTAACTGCCTGAGCTTGGGGGGAGCGCTGGCACTGGTATTGTTGGCAAGGCAGCTAGGGCTGCTTGCAACAATGATCAATCTATTGATGTTTGCCTATGCACTTAAGTTTATCGAACAACGAGCGCACAGGGATATCTACACGCTGATACTTATTGGCTTTTTCCTGATTGGAGTGAGCTTTATCTTCCAACAGGGAATTGGTATGGCTATTTACCTCCTGTTGGTCACCTTGATGACCTTTTATGCATTGTTTCTGTGTCACACCCCAGAAACTTATGTGCCTGACACCACCAAACCTATGGTGCACCAACTTTTGGCGGCTTTGCCGTTGGCGCTGGTTCTGTTTCTGGTTCTTCCCCGAATGGGGCCTCTTTGGAAGATGCCGGATGCACGAAAGTCGGTGACAGGCTTGAGTGAAGAGGTGAGTCCTGGAGATATTGCTGAGCTTGGACGTTCCAGCAAGCTGGCTTTTCGGGTTGACTTTAAAGGCCGCTTTGTTGCCAGGGATCAGCTTTACTGGCGGGCAATGACTCATGAAACCTTTGATGGTCGTAGTTGGCAACTGCACCCGAGTGTTAAGCGTTGGCGTGAGGCCGCACTGCGAGGTGAAGCTATTCCTCAATTGCCAAATGCCCAAGGTGAAAGCGTACGATATACGGTGATTGCGGAGCCCAGCTACCGCAATTGGCTGTTTGGCTTGGATAACCCTACAAGTCAGGACCGCAGTGTGCTCAACGCGCCAGGAAACACGTTGTATGCAAGGCGCATACTCAGTAAAACCAAAGCATACAACGTGGAAAGTGTGGTTACGGGAATACAGTCTAGCGAACTGAGCGATGAACAACGGCGTCGAAATCTATTATTACCGGATGGTATCAATCCGGATGCTCGCGCATTTGCGGAGCAATTGCGCAGTCAATTCAGTTCCATAGAAGATCTGAGTGAGGCTATTTTATCCCGCTTTCGGGAGCAGGAATATTTTTACACGCTGAAGCCACCTTTGCTTGGTCGACATAGCGTGGATGAATTCCTGTTTTCAACCCGTTCTGGCTTCTGTGAGCACTATGCCAGCGCATACACCTTTTTAATGAGAGCCGCAGGTGTACCTGCACGTGTCGTCACTGGTTACTTGGGTGGTGAATATAATCCCGGTGGCGATTACTTTGCCGTTTATCAATTTGATGCCCATGCCTGGAGCGAGATTTGGATGGAGGGTGAAGGATGGTTGCGAGTTGATCCTACTGCGGCTGTCGCCCCCGAACGAGTGCTCGGCTCGCTTGAAGATGCGCTGGCTGCACCAGATGAGTTTGTTAGTGGTGATCCTTTTAGCTTGGTGCGATATAGAAACATAGGTTGGTTGACTGAGATGCGCCACTTAATGGCTGTCATCGATTATAGATGGACCGTTTGGGTACTGAATTACAGCAATGAGCAGCAACTCTCTCTGTTCAGGTCGTTGTTTGGTCATTTGAGTCAGTTGAAACTGGTGGCGATCAGTCTTGGCGGATTTGTGTTTGGCGGGCTGATATTGTTTATCGTCAGTAAGATTAGCTGGCGCCCACGGTTTACCCCTATTGAAAAATTTCGGCTTCGAACTCTCACCAAGCTCGCAAAAAGAGGTGTATTTCCATTGCCGGGTGAGCCTTTGACTCAAACGCTGGAAAGGGCCGCTGCAGAGTTGCAATTATCACATTTTCAACAACTTGCTAAGCTCTATGAAAGTTACTGCTATGCTCATTTGGATGAGCGGAACAAATCCAAACATTGGCAGTCCATGAAAAAAGTGCTTCGAATGATCTGATTCCGTGACAGAGTGGGGGCAGCATGAGGAAAGGTTTAACGCTGTTATCAACGGGCCTATGCTTGCTGATGTTTGCTTCGGAAGCGTTTTCCGAACCACAACGCGTACTGCGATTTGTCAGTGATAACGGGGTACCCTGCATGGGTAGGGTTATACGTTCTACTGATGGCGCGCCAACCCTTATCGAAAACCTAGGCAAGGCAGATCCCAGTCTTTGCGGGGAAGTGTCAGATGCTGCTCAGCTTGCAAAGATAGGCAGGGCGTTTGAGATTGCACGTAAAAGATCTCCTAATAGCAGCGCGATTGAACATCTTACCCCTGATTCTCTGGCTAAACGCCTTCTAAGCCCGGTACAGATTTCAGCTGAGAGTTTGAAACAGCGACAGAGAATAATTGTCGGTGCAGGATTGAATTTTTCCGATCATAGATCCGAAACGGGGTTTTCTCTCAGTGCCTCAGAAAACGATTTACTACTGTTTGCTAAGCTCGTGTCCCCCACAGGGGCTTATCAATCTGTGCCGATGGGGTATCGACTGGGTAAAAGCGAGTATGTCGGTCTTCTCGACTATGAAGTCGAACTTGTCCTGGTGTTGTTGAAAGATATCGATTTAAAAGAGCTGCCCAACGAGTTTGTTTTCAACAATAACGTGGCTTACATGGTCGGTAATGATCTGTCAGACCGCGAACCCATCATCATGGATCCTGAACACGGTTATGTGCAGGGAAAGTCTCATCCAGGCTACTTGCCTCTTGGGCCTTGGATGATTCACGGCAATGATATGCATCCTACATGGCGCAAGGGCGGTACAGATACCCTTACCATGAGCTTATTGGTGCAGGATAAAGGGGACTACCTTATCAGGACCGAGCAGCAGGGGCTGAGTAGCCAGATGATATTCAATGGCTATCGTATCGCACAGGTATTGGCCGACAGGTACAGCAAAAACAAATTGACCTGTATGCGCGATAGATTTGGCTCCATGGCCCCCTTGTACAGCGAAAATGGTATTCTTCCCGCGGGCAGTTTGATCCTCACTGGGACCCCTGGTGGGACAGCGATTAAGTCACCCGATCTGGGTGACAAATTGGGTTTGTTTGTTGATGGCGGCTTTAGTCTGGACGGTGCGAGGCAATTGTTTCTAGAACGGCAAATGGCTGCGTCAGATGCTTTAGGGTACCTGCAGCCAGGAGATCTGGTTTATACCGAGATTAGTCAATTGGGGCGGCAACGGTGGCGTGTTGTCGAGGGCGCTGCCCAGCCACCGCTGGAGCGGTGGCCATCAGCAAGCTGCAAGTAGGTTTAAGAACTGATTTGAGTGACGTCTACATATAGGCGAAGCATCTGCCCCGGCTGGAGGTATTTGCTCTTATCAAGTTGGTTCCAGCGAACCAAATCACTCACTTTGACTTTAAACTTTGAGGCGATACGAGCCAATGAGTCTCCTGATCGTACTTTATAGGCGATCTTGCGAGTAGTAGCTGCATTCTTGCTGGTACCTGATGTACCTTTTTGCCAAATCACCAGCTTTTGATTCAGGCGGAGTGTATCGGTTGGTGCCATGCCATTCCATTTCGCCAGTTGTCGCACCGTTACTTTGTGACGTTTGGCGATGGTCCAAAGGCTGTCGCCATTTCTGACCTTGTAGTCAATTCGTTCGGAAGCTCTCGCTTTGCTTTGGGTTCGTGCCAAGCGCTGATCAGCACTGAAGCGGTATTCGGATAGCTCTGATGCCGCCACTGGTATTAGAAGATGGGAGCCTACCCGGATCATATTGCCGTTGAGTTTGTTCACCTCACGGATCATGCCTGCAGTGGTGTGATACTGCTTGGCGAGCTTGATTAAGCTGTCTCCAGATTTCACGCGGTGTCTGACCCAATTCAGTCTTTCTGTGCGTTCAAGCGCATTCAGTTTGGCACTAAAGCTTTCTGCCTTATCAACAGGAATCAATAGCTTGTGTGGGCCATCAGGGGAGGTTGCCCAACGATTAAAAGCTGGGTTCAATTTGTGAAGTTCATCGACGCTTAAACCGGCCAGATCGGCTGCGAGGGCAAGGTCTATCTGAGAGCCTGTATCAACTTCTACAACTTTGGCTTCGTTAGAAATCGGTGTCCAAACCATACCAAATTCTTGCTGACGCTTGAGCAGGTCTGCCAATGCCAGCAATTTGGGAACGTAGGCGCGGGTTTCTTTTGGTAGGCTTAATGACCAAAAATCTGTTGGCTTTCCTTGGCGCTTATTCTTGCGAATGGCGCTTCTAACACGGCCTTCTCCTGAGTTGTACGCAGCAAGTGCATGCAGCCAGTCGCCTTTAAAGTAACGGTTCAGGTATTCGAGGTAATCGAGTGCGGCATCGGTTGATGCTGCAATATCGCGTCTACCGTCATACCACCAATTTTGGTCCAAACCAAAGCGTTTACCCGTGCCCGGAATAAACTGCCAGATACCGCTGGCTCTACCATGAGAATATGCAAATGGGTCAAATGCGCTCTCTACAATCGGTAGCAAAGCCAGTTCCATTGGCAGATTGCGTTGTTCTATCTTCTCAACGATAAGAAACAGGTAGGGATCTGCACGTTTTGCAACACGGTCCATGTATCTCGGATGTTTGTTATACCAATTGCGTTGACTTTGAATTCGTTTGTTTTCTGGAACGGGAATGGTCAGCTGATCGCTGATACGCAGCCAAAGATCTGTGTATTCTGGCTCTGTTAGCTCGGGCTCTGCTTCGGCGATCAAAGAGGGTTGTTCTGGAGCAGCCTCAGATTGCAGCGCTTGCTGCTCGGCCAACTCCTCCGCTGCGTCAGCAACTTCAATGGCTTCTTGGGCAGTGGCTGGGGCCTCTACCGTCTCGATATTAGTAGTTTTCTCAGGGAGTGCCGTTTCGGTAGTGGATTGGCATCCTGTGGTGAGAAGCGCGACAAAAGAAAAACAAGCAGAATACAGCAGCTTCATTAGTGACCTCACAAACTTCAGTGGCGGCACATGTTAAGTAGGTGGACAGGGCTGATCAAGCAAGTTGATTAAAAATTGTCCTTCCAACCTCTCAATCCTGCAAAAACTTCAGTTGGTGCAGAGACTGACTTTTCAAGATAGCGGCTTACGCTTTGCACTACCGTGATCTGATCGACACGTAGGAAAGGGTTTATCGCATTTTCCGTTTCAATCGTGCTGGGCAGAGTGGGTTGACCATTTTCGCGCAGGCTTTCGCAGCTTTTGAAATGAGTCGCTAGTGCTTGGTTGTCCGGCTCGACGGTTTGCGCAAACCTAAGGTTTGCCAGTGTATATTCATGGGCTGGGTAAACTTTGGTATCGGCGGGCAGATTCGCCAGAGTTTGCAGTGAGTGATGCATTTGCTCCGCAGTTCCTTCAAAAAGGCGTCCGCATCCGCCACTAAACAGCGTATCACCGCAGAATAGATGGTCACCAATATGGTAAGCGATGTGACCTAAAGTGTGGCCGGGGACTGCATAGACGCGACACAAGGTTGAAATACCCGGCAGAGGGAAAGCGTCACCGTCATCGAGTTGAATGTCGCTGTAGTCGGTAGCTTCTTTGACTGGGCCAAAGACCTTAACATTCGAGTATGTTTGTTTCAGTTGGTTTATACCACCGACGTGGTCTGCGTGATGGTGCGTCAACAGGATGGCAACTAACTGCAAGCCACGCTCTTCAATTGTATTGATCACGGGACTCGCATCGCCGGGATCTACCACGATAGCCTTGTTGTCAGATTCAATAAGCCAGATATAGTTGTCGTTAAAGGCTGAAATGGGTGATATTTGAATCATATAACACCTTGTATTCGCTTATAATGAGCTGCACCTTATTATGCATAAAGGACATCAATAGTTCAGCGCATGTTTAACGGTTCTAAAGTGAGTTCGCCAATCAAACAAGTGTCATCATGGCATGCACTTCCTCACGGTCTCTGGTTAAAAGAGATTGTTGAAGCGCATTTAGCACCCTGGTGGCCGCGTATGTTTGGCTATCACTTGGTTCGGTTAGGTGGACTAAGCGCGCAACTTGATCACAAAACATGCCCTATCAAACATTGTATCAGTATTGGCTCTGAACACGGTGATTATGGGGTGACCGCTGAATTGGAAGCGTTGCCACTGGCCGAACATAGCGTCGATGCCTGCCTAATGGCGTTTACGCTTAACTTTTCCAATGATCCGCATCAGTTAATGCGTGAAGCCCATCGCGTGCTTATCGCCAACGGTCACCTGATAACCCTGACCTTTAATCCCTACAGTCTACTTGGTATTGCGCGCTTTTTACCGGGGAGCCGTGGCCGCGAGCCCTGGTCCAGTCAGTTGCTCAGCCCTCATAGATTGAAAGATTGGATGCGCTTGTTAGGCCATGAAGTGATATGGGAAGAGCCCCTGTTTTATGGATCTCTCAGCGGGATACGTCCCTCTTGGCCTTGGTGGGATAAGATGGCAGGCCGCCTGATCCCTCCGTTCGCCGGTGCACAGTTAATTATCAGCCGCAAAAGGGAAGTTCCTGTCACCCCCATCCGACCCATGAGGGCCTACTCTCGGCGCATTAAAACACCAGCGTTAGCCGGGCAGGTAAGACAAAGTCGCTAGGGACCCTACAGGTAGTTTAAGGCCGATAGCCGGTATCTTCGGTTTCTGGGTTAGCGGAAGCGGCTTCGCGAGCCAGTTGATCGACGATCTCGTTCTCTCTGTGCCCAGCATGTCCTTTGACCCAATGCCACTCAACCTGGTGGGATTGACAAAGTTGGTCCAGCTGCTGCCACAAATCACAGTTTTTGACAGCCTGCTTGTCTTTGGTTCGCCAGCCGTTGCGTTTCCAACCGTGGATCCACTGGGTGATCCCCTGTCGCACATACTGACTATCGGTGGTGACATCCACACGGCAGGTCTGCGTCAGTGCTTTAAGCCCTTCAATCGCTGCCAGCAGCTCCATTCTGTTGTTTGTGGTTACCCTGAAACCCGCAGAAAGACGTTTTTCAGACCCTTTGTATCTGAGTAGCGCGCCGTAACCTCCGGGACCAGGGTTGCCCAGACTGGAACCGTCGGTAAAAAGATGAACATGTTTGAGTGAAGACATCTAACTGATACCATTATTTGTGGTCACCCAGTATAACCTTTTCTGGGATGGCGCAGACAGTCAGCAATGGGAGTGATAGATGAGTACTTCGGTAACGCGACAGGTGGTATTAGATACTGAAACCACCGGTATGAACCAGGCGGGTGGTCCTGTTTACCTGGGGCATAGGATTATCGAGATCGGTTGTGTTGAGGTAATTAATCGCAAGCTGACTGGGCGTCACTACCATGCCTATATAAACCCCGATATGCCGGTAGATCCAGAAGCGATTGAAGTACACGGCATCACAGATGAGATGCTTGCTGACAAGCCAAGGTTTCACCAAGTCGCCGATGAGTTCGTTGAGTTTATAAGTGGTGCTGAACTGGTCATCCATAACGCGCCGTTTGACGTCGGCTTTATGGATCATGAGTTTTCCCGCCTAGGCAGCGCTAACTACCGTCCAACACAAGAGTTTTGTGGGGTACTCGATTCTTTGGTGTTGGCCAAGAAGATGTATCCGGGGCAAAAGAACAATCTTGATGCCTTGTGTAAGCGTCTTGGCATAGATAACTCACACCGTGAGCTGCACGGCGCTTTGCTTGATGCCGAGATCCTGGCGGATGTCTACCTCCGTATGACGGGCGGCCAGACCAGCCTGGCACTGAGCCATGCTAATGAGGGCGCTAGCGGTGACGGCAGTGAAATTCGTCGATTGTCAGCTGACCGTGCTCCGCTGAAAGTTGTGATGGCGACAGCAGAAGAGTTGAAAAAACATCAAGAAACTCTGGATCGTGTCGAAAAGAAAGCAGGTAGTTGTGTTTGGAGAGGTGAGGCGTAAAAGCCTGACCCGATTCGACAGATGAAGGAAACCACCTTGCTGCGCGGTTTAAGATTATTTGTTTTTTTGACACTCAGCGTGCTGACAATGCATGCCGTAGCGGAGTCTTTTAGCCCGCTACTTAACAACCGTTTTCGCCTGGATCATGGTATTGAAGAGATCACCTTTGTGATCTATCGACAGAAGGGCTCCGCCCCTGTGGTCCTAATCCAACCGGATGGCAGTAAGCTCTACGCTTCGCGGCACGATGAGGAGCGTGTTGCGTGGTACGACGATGATAATTTCGATTTGATTACGCTTAAGCAACCTATGGCCGGTCCATGGCAGGTTGTAGGCAGTGTTGACCCGCGCAATCGTATGATCACCATGTCAGATGTGCGTCTGGTATTGGATACTATTCCTGATGAGTTGTTTGTGGGCGAGCAACTGAAATTGACCGGTCGTGTTGAAAACCGAGGGCAGGTGATAGATCTCACTCCATTCGTGGCCAACTTGAAGATGGAAGTATGGGCACGGGCTGTCGGTTTAAGCAGCAGTTACGACCTTTCCTACAACGGATTGAAGCTGGCCGAATTTGAAGACAATGGTAAAGAGCTCGATGAGGTGCCCGGCGATGGTGTTTTGAGCGGTGCGCTCGATCTCAACATTACAGCAGACCAGTATGATGTCAGCATTCGAGTATATAACCCGACGTTTGAGCGCAGCCTGAGCCACTCTTTACGTTTGCTGCCCTCGCCAATCAGAGCCGAACTGGTTGAAGAGGAGGACAAACCCAGCGCGGTTCAGTTCGACTTCGATGGTAGCGCCATTGAACTGAAAGATATCAATATCATTGGTGAGATAAGCTCCTCTGATGGGCGCAGTACTGAGTTTACCCTGAGCTCACAAGAAACAGATCGCGCGCTATTCTCGCTATCTGACCTGACTATCTCAGGTGACTACACCATGAATGCACAGGTTTTTGGGCGAAACGTCGTTACCGGGCGGGATATGATCCTCAATACCAATTCGGTTCGGTTCAGCGTAGTGAACTACGGGCCGACACCGCAGGAACGTGTTGCCGACGTTGCAGGGTTAGAGGTTGAACCGACGCTATCTGATCCTGGTTTGAACCGGATACTCAACCAGGTTGATGATGAATTTAATCGTCAACTTCACGAGCTGGATGAGAAACTTAATAAACCCGCACCTCAGGTTAATTGGTGGTTGATCATCGGTCTGAATGCCGGGCTCATTCTGCTGGCTCTAGTTGGTATGATTGTATACAAATGGCTGGTTCTTAAGCGTACTCAAAAAGCTGCGCTGGAGGCGGAAAAACAGGCAGAACCGGAGAGTGAACAACTCGATGAAGAGCTAATTGACCTGTCATTGCCTGAAGATTAACCGAACGGTAAAAAAGGTGTTGACTCCCCTCAGGCCAATCCGTATTATCCTCGCCGCGCTTGAGGGGGCTGAGCTGTAAAAGCCTAGTGTTATCTTGTTGAGTTCCCTAGTGAAACTGGAGTGGTAGTTCAGTTGGTTAGAATACCGGCCTGTCACGCCGGGGGTCGCGGGTTCGAGTCCCGTCCACTCCGCCAACTCCCTCGCATCCTCAAGCAGCCAATTTCTTCGGTGGAGTGGTAGTTCAGTTGGTTAGAATACCGGCCTGTCACGCCGGGGGTCGCGGGTTCGAGTCCCGTCCACTCCGCCAACTTATTCAGCGATAAATTATTGTCGCGCCACATCGGCAAACGATGTGAACAGTTCGTTTGTACTGCAGTTGTTGCGCACAAACAATCGGGTTCTGCGGAGTGGTAGTTCAGTTGGTTAGAATACCGGCCTGTCACGCCGGGGGTCGCGGGTTCGAGTCCCGTCCACTCCGCCAATATCCCGAAACCGATTCAGCATGAGTACCAGTGTGTATTCATTGCAGCACCAGTTAAGTGCGGAGTGGTAGTTCAGTTGGTTAGAATACCGGCCTGTCACGCCGGGGGTCGCGGGTTCGAGTCCCGTCCACTCCGCCAACTATAAGATAGCCTCGCTTTTGCGGGGCTTTTTTATACCCTCTCCAATATCCTTAATCATTTCATATCACGTAACGCTCTTATGTTGCTGGTTTTGGCTTCCGTGCGTGTTAGCTTGGCTGACAGCATGTGGTTGGTCGATACTAGGTCTATGACAACAATAAGGTTATCTCCTGCTGAGCAAAGTCAGATAAGCCAATTGAGGCAATGGTTCACTTCTCTTGAAGAACTGCAGTTGTGGGGCGGTCCGGCCATGGGCTGGGCCAGAACTGAACAGGATTGGTATCGGATGATTAACTGGCCGCAATGCCCATCTTTTTTAATGCATGAAGGCCCAGAATTTATCGGTTTTGGTCAAGTGAGATATCTGGTCAACGATTCTGAGGCCGATTGCTGCCATTTGGCGAGGCTCATAATTTCACCAGGAAGCAGAGGGCGAGGTTTCGGAGAACAGCTGATTAAACGGCTGATGCAGCAGGGAGAGCGGCTTTGGCGCGCACAGGCGTATAGCCTCTATGTTTATCAGCATAATGAACCTGCAATCAAGCTGTACCGGAAATTGGGATTCCAGCCGGAAGGGTGTTACGAGGGCTTTGAGAAAGTATTGCGAATGGTTAAGAGAGGTTAGGCCGGAATAAAGTACCAATAGTCTTCGCTCTAACGCGCCCGAGTGCAAGCGACATACGACCACCATGGATGGTGGGAATGTCGAAAACGTAGGAGCAGTTTTCGACCGTACTTCCTGTACATCGTCGCTCCTGTGCATCCATGCACCCGCGACATACCGTACTTCCTGTACATAAAAAAAGCCCAGCCACAAAGGCTGGGCTTTTTGCCACCGGGGGAGGGTGTTAGGCGGCTTTGCCAGATGTTTGCTGACCTTGATCCAAGGTGGACTTATCAGCAACGAGCTCATCGTTGTCAAAGTCATTCACATTGATGGCGTACAAGCGACCCACTTCCGCCTGCTTTAATAGATCCGCTTCTGCTTGCTCTATCCAGCCAGCCTCTAATGCTTCGTCAGCCAGTCTATCGAGGAAGATAAACGGTACTTTCTTGCCTTTTTGTTTGGCAATAGTGTCGACGATAGGCTCAACTTTCAAAAGCAACTCCAGGGTTTCTTCTAAGCGACCAATGGGGTTGTTTTCGTGGGCAGTGAGGAACTGGCCATGACCCAGTCGGCTGCGAGCTTCCGACGGAACCTGCATCAACTCAGCCACTTTTCTGTCTAGTTTATCACTTGGCTTACGCAGTGGCGTACCCCAAGGCATCAACAGAACCTTGAGGCTCGCACCCAGCCAACGAACAGGGAAGTTATCCAGCAGGTCTTTCAACGACTCTTGCAGTTTGAACAGCGCATCTTCCACCGCCCATTGCAGTAATGGCAGGTCATCCTTTTGGCGTCCTTCATCGTTGAATCGCTTCAATGTCGCTGATGCCAGATAAAGTTGGCTTAGCAGGTCTCCCAAACGAGCTGAGATACGCTCTCTGCGTTTTAAGTCGCCACCCAGTGTCGCCATGCTCAGATCAGATAGCAATGCCAGTGTCGCACTGAAGCGGCTCATCTGTTTGTAGTAGCGGGCAGTTTGATCTCTGAACGGGGCTTTAACAAATTTTGCACCGCTGAGACCAAGCCAGGTTGCACGGAAGAAGTTGCTGATGGCAAAGCCGATATGGCCGAATACGGCACGATCAAAGCCACCGAGCGCTTCGCGGTCATCTTCGAGCATTGCCGACTGCATTTCTGCCAGCACGTAAGGGTGGCAGCGGATAGCTCCCTGACCATAGATCATCATAGAGCGGGTCAGAATGTTCGCACCTTCTACTGTGACTGCAATAGGGCTGCCTTGATAACCACGCGCCAGGTAGTTAGCGGGGCCCATACAAACGCCTTTACCACCATGAATGTCCATGGCATCGATAATCGCTTTTTGCGAACGGTCGGTCAGGTGATATTTACAGATGGCACCCAGTACGGAGGGTTTCTCTCCCAGATCGATAGCACCCGTGGTCATGGTTGTGACCGCGTCCATCAGGTATGCGTTACCACCGATGCGGGCCATCGGCTCTTGAATACCTTCCATTTTGCCGATTGGAAGCTTGAATTGGCGACGAATGCGCGAGTATGCGCCGGTTGCCATTGCTACTGACTTAGTGCCGCCGGCGCTGTTTGAAGGCAATGTGATTGCCCGACCCACAGATAGACACTCAACCAGCATACGCCAGCCTTGGCCGGCCATCTTAGGTCCACCGATAATGTAGTCGAGCGGAACAAACACATCCTTACCGCGTGTCGGGCCATTCTGGAATGGCACGTTCAGTGGAAAATGACGCCTGCCAGTTTCGACACCGGGTGTTGATGTTGGGATAAGCGCACAGGTGATCCCCAGCTCTTCCTGATCTCCGAGCAGGCCTTCCGGGTCACGGAGTTTAAATGCCAAGCCAAGTACGGTGGCGATAGGTGCCAGCGTGATATAGCGTTTGTTCCAGGTAAGGCGCATACCCAAAACTTCTTTGCCTTCCCACTCACCTTTACAGACGATGCCAAAGTCAGGAATAGCGCCAGCATCAGAGCCAGCTTCAGGGGAGGTCAGCGCGAAACAGGGCACTTCTTTTCCTGCAGCGAGTCGGGGGAGATAATGGTTTTTCTGCTCATCAGTACCGTAGTGCTGAAGAAGTTCGCCTGGGCCAAGTGAATTGGGTACACCAACTGTTGACGCCAACACAGCAGAGCTACCGACCAACTTTTGTAGTACACGACTTTGTGCGTATGCAGAGAACTCGAGGCCGCCATACTCTTTTTTGATGATCATGGCGAAGAACTTGTGTTCTTTCAGGTAATCCCAAATCTCGGGTGGCAGGTCTGCGCGTTCGTGGGTGATCTCCCAGTCGTTAGTCATCTTACAGACTTCTTCCACTGGGCCATCAAGGAATGCCTGCTCTTCGGCGCTTAACCTAGGGGCAGGGTAATGGTGTAGTTTACTCCAATCAGGTGCGCCTCTGAAAAGTTCACCTTCCCACCAAACGGTGCCTGCTTCAATCGCGTCTTTCTCGGTCGAAGACATTTCAGGCATGATTTTTCTGTACATGCCAAGCAGAGGTTTACTGATGTAGGTTTGTCTGATCGCACTGATATTGAGGGGAGCAGCAATCACTGCAAATACCAGCCATGACCATTGGCCAGCATCGCCTGTTATTGTGGCTCCGATCAGAACAGCAGCAATAGCGCCGGTGAAGGTAGCCAGTGAAGCGCGGTGGTAGGCCAAAATCCCGAAAATAATGATGCCAGCCGCTAGCCAGATGAGAACATTCATAGTGTCTCCTTTATATGTTTTTTGTTGCCCTGTTCTTTATACAGGTCAGACCTCTTATCAGTTCATTATGGATTCAGATCAATGTTTTCTTCAAGTTCTGATGTTCATGGTTTGGAAAAAAACTGGTTAAATACTCATAACTGCATGAAATTTATGATCTTAATTTTTCAAGTGAAAAAGTGACGGCCATCACTCTTTTTTTTGGGGAGGGGAGGTGCTTCATCGCCAAAGGTGAGTAACCCTGATTCTTGTAGTAGAATCTGCTCCCCCCAAATAACGAGGCCGATGTTTAGCTGCTATGTGTGAATTGCTTGGAATGAGTGCCAATGTGCCGACCGATATCTGTTTTAGCTTTTCGGGTTTGATGCAGAGAGGTGGCAATACCGGTCCTCATACAGACGGTTGGGGCATCACATTTTATGAAGGGAAAGGATGCCGCAGCTTTAAAGATGCGCAACCCGCGGCCGAGTCAAAAATTGCTCAACTTGTGCAAAGCTATCCGATTAAGAGCTGTGCCGTGATAGGGCATATTCGGCAGGCTAATCGTGGTGGCATCTGTCTGGAAAACACTCACCCGTTTACTCGAGAGTTATGGGGGCGTTCATGGACGTTTGCTCACAATGGTCAATTGTCCGGCTACAAAAAGTTGGAAGTAGGTGATTTTACCCCCGTGGGCGATACGGACAGCGAGCGCGCGTTTTGCTTTATCCTCAACGCGTTAACGGCTAAATATCGTCGAAAGCCTGGCAATATGTCAGCGGTATTCAAATACATTGCGTCGTTGTGTGACCAGTTGCGAGAGCTGGGCGTTTACAACATGTTGCTAACAGATGGTGATTACCTGATGGCTTACTGCAGCAATAATCTGCACTGGCTAACCCGCAAGGCGCCATTTGGCGAAGCGGTATTGAAAGATCAGGATTGGCAGTTGGATTTTAAACAGGAAACCACGCCCAATGATGTGGTAACCGTCTTTGCGACGCAGCCACTGACTACCAATGAGTCCTGGCACAAGATGCAGCCTGGCGAATTTACTCTTTTCCGCCAGGGGCAGCAGTTAATCTGAGTTCCTGCTTTAGCTCTGGGTTAGCGCCTTCAGCCAACCACTCA
Organism: Corallincola platygyrae; assembly: GCF_039544265.1. Taxonomy (NCBI): domain Bacteria; kingdom Pseudomonadati; phylum Pseudomonadota; class Gammaproteobacteria; order Alteromonadales; family Psychromonadaceae; genus Corallincola; species Corallincola platygyrae. The sequence goes on from NZ_BAABLI010000034.1 coordinate 63,018, forward strand.
AATTTACTGATTTGAAGATCGGCTTGCTCAGAGCCGCTTTTTGCCTGCCATATTCTTGCGACAACGTAGCCGTAATCCTTGGCCAACCAAACGAATGTCTGGCGCTTTTTACTGCTTCTTACCCGCTCTAACTTGACGGTGTTGATATCGCCCATAGGGGTTGTTAGCTGTTCTTCACCTACAACGCGATAGCGATAGTGTTTGTTTTCTCCGTTCATTATCAGTGGGTAGCTGGCGTCAGACTCTCCACTCGCGATATCTCGCATCATCTGAAACTGGTAGCTGGCACCGTCCAGGATCCCATCTTCATAGACCGCTTCAAATTCATCATAGTCGCCAAACTCTTTGACTTTTTTAAGGCGATGGTCGAATCCCACCAAAGATAGAAAGTCAGGACCGGTGCCTTCACGAGACTGGCGGTACTGAATAGGAGTGACACGATCCGGATGAACTTCAAACCAGCTTTTTTCGTTCCGCTTGTCAGATAAAAAAAGCCAGCTGATGTTTGTCTCTGTCTCTAAATACCACAGATTATCCTCGACCTGCTTGAGTGTGCGTTTGCCTGAACCGTACTCGCTACCGCCGCGAAACACTTTGTATTCAGCATGGTAGGGGCGAACAGGGGCGGGCGCTTCTGATGTCGTGGCGATATCGGCTTCGGCAGTGGGTTTTGAAGACGCAAACACAGCACAAGAAGCGGTAGCAAAAAAAAGGGCGCTAATAAGCGCCCTGATAGTGTTAGTCGTTGGCATAACCATCTGGCGGCAATCTGTTTTCATCCAGTATCGCTGCTCCGTCGCTCATCGACAAGCGTTGCGCAGCAAACCATGACACAACCAGTGGATAGATCTGGTGCTCCTGCTCATGCACTCGTGCTGCAAGATCTTCAGCAGTATCATCTTCAAATACTGGCACTCGGGCTTGCAGAGCTACAGGTCCGCCATCGAGCTCTTCGGTCACAAAATGCACTGAAGCGCCATGTTCTTTGTCGCCAGCATCAATGGCTCGTTGATGTGTATTCAAGCCTTGATACTTTGGTAACAAAGAAGGATGGATATTGAGCATCCTGCCTTGATAATGGCTGACAAACTCAGGCGTAAGAATACGCATAAAACCAGCGAGTACCAGAAGGTCTGGTTGATAGTTATCCAGCAACGCCATTAATGCCTGATCGTATGCTTCTCTGCTATCAAACCCTTTGTGATCCAATACCTCTGTTGTAATCGCAGCGGTTTTAGCACGCTCGAGGCCAAAGGCGTCTTCGCGATTGCTTACTGCTGCCACAATCTCAGCGCCACCTTGTAAGTGGCACTTGTCTATGATCGCTTGAAGGTTGCTACCATTGCCTGAGAACAGAACTATGATTCGACAGTTCGACATTCAGGCTTACACCATCTCGACTTGTTCTTCATCGCCGTTTCTAGCAGCAATATCACCGACAACCCAGGCGTTTTCGCCTGCTGCGTTCAGCGCTTCAACCGCAGCATCTGCATCTGCAGCAGGTAGTGCGATTACCAAGCCGACACCACAGTTGAAGGTACGATACATCTCGTGGGTTTCAACGTTGCCGTTTTCTTGTAACCAGTTGAAGATGGCTGGCCACTCCCAACTATTCGCATCCACAACAGCTTTACAGTTTTCAGGCAATACACGTGGAATGTTTTCCCAGAAACCGCCACCTGTGATGTGAGAAATAGCGTGGATATCAAGTTTTTCCATCAGCGCTAGGACAGGCTTAACATAGATGCGCGTAGGTGCCAGCAAAGCATCGGCCAGCGTGCCTTCGCCAAACGCTTGCTGAGTATCCGCACCACTTACTTCGAGGATTTTGCGAACCAACGAGTAGCCATTGGAGTGGGGGCCTGATGAGGCAAGCGCGATCAGTTTGTCACCTGCTGCAACTTTGGTGCCGTCAATAACTTTCGATTTTTCAGCCACACCGACACAGAAGCCAGCCAAATCGTAGTCATCACCTTCGTACATGCCTGGCATTTCCGCAGTTTCGCCGCCAATCAGCGCAGCGCCGGCCATCGCACAGCCATCACCGATGCCAGATACAACATCAGCTGCGGTATCAACATTGAGCTTGCCAGTGGCGAAGTAATCAAGGAAGAACAGAGGTTCAGCACCCTGCACGATCAGATCGTTAACACACATAGCAACCAGATCAACACCGACACCGCTGTGACGGTTAAGGTCGATAGCCAGACGCAATTTGGTACCAACACCATCAGTACCGCTTACCAATACAGGCTCTTTGTATTTTTTAGGCAGTTCACACAGAGCGCCAAATCCACCGAGGCCACCCAGTACTTCTGGGCGTGAGGTACGCTTTGCAACGCCCTTAATTCGGTCTACCAACGCGTTACCGGCATCAATGTCTACACCGGCATCCTTATAACTGAGTGATTGCTTTTGTTCGCTCACAACTGCCTCGTTTGAGTATGGGGTCAGAAATTGGGCGCAATTCTAGCAGAGCATTGCGATGAAAGGGAGCAACTTACTCATACAGGAGGCTCTTTTCTGACCAATCAAGCTGTTCAGGTCACTTTGCTTACTAACCGTGGTGCCGATCAACTGCCTATATTGTTAGGAAACGCGGTCGTGAAGGTATGAATGTGAGTTGAAAGATCCGCAGTGGCTTACAGTTCATTTCTTCATTGTTATGGTATGATGCCGCAGCAAATCATAGGACGGGTGAAGTCAGTGGTTAACAGACGGATTTTCAGGCTATTTTTGGCGATATTTAGTGCAGGATTCATGTTCAGTGCGCTTGCGGTGGAGGTGAGCCACCTTTATCGGGTTGACGTACCGGTGCAGGAGAAATCCAATGCACAGATGCAGGCATCGCAAAAGACGGCATTTGAGCAAGTACTGGTTCGTGTCGGCGGTACCGATGCCGTACTGGACAATCCGTTGGTAAAGTCACAATTAGTAAAAGCTCAGGATTACATGCTGCAGTTTGGGTATCAGGAACTTGAGCAGACGGTCATGCGTGCTGAGTTTGATGCTGAACGTGTTAACAGACTTCTACGTCAGGCAAATGAAGGTGTATGGGGTAATCGTCGTCCTTTGGTTATGGTTTGGCTGGTAGAGGAAGAAGGCGGTAATCGCACTATCATCAATGACAGTGCCAGCTCTGATTTACCGGCGTTAATTAAACACACCTCAGATGTACGGGGATTGCCAACACTTCTGCCTCTGATGGATCTGGATGACGCTATGCAAGTGTCTGTTTCCGATGTTTGGGGACGCTTTCAGTCTCCACTGGCGCAAGCGTCAAGCCGTTATGCCGCTGATGCCATGGTAGTAGCTAAATTGTTTCAAGCTGGTGAGAGCTGGGTATTGGATTGGCAACTGTTAACACTGCCTGATATGCAGACTCTTGATGGCTTTGGTACTGGTCAGGTATCAGGAACGAAAGAGGAAGTGATGCCAGCGATGGTAAATCAGTTAGCGGATCAGTTTGCTGGTATTTATGCTGTAAAAGGTGGGTCATTGGCGTCAGACTCGCTCACTATTACGGTCGTCAATGTTGAGCAACCGGATGTTTATGTTGAAGTGATGAAACAGCTCGCATCGCTGACACAAGTGTCTTCTGTTGAGTTGGTACGTTTGAATGGCACGCGTGCTGAGTTTCGACTGGGATTGCTGGGAGATGTCGCTTCAGTGTTAGCTGCGATTGAGCTGGACGAGCACCTTGTTCCTGTGGCTGCAGAAGAGATAACAGAAGAAAGCCGCGACTATGCTTGGCTGCCTTAGTATTTAAAAGTGGGTAAGAGAACCTTTTGACAGAGTTCAACCAACAGCTGCCGCTGGCTCTCAATCTGCCGGATGATGAGACTTTCGAAAGTTTCCACACAGCCGGAAATGAAGCTGCGGTAGCGCATCTGCAAAATTACCTGCAAGAATCCGGTCGTCCCATTTTTGTTTGGGGTGGGGAGGGCGCAGGTAAGACCCATCTGCTACATGCCGCTTGCGCAAATATTAGCCAGAGTGGCCTCCAATACGCGTATCTTCCAATGACACAGGCTGGGCAATTAAGTCCCGCTATGTGTGATGGGTTAGAGCTGGTTGACCTTATTGCTATCGACGATATCGATAAGATCGCTGGTCAGCCAGAATGGGAGAGAGCGCTGTTTGATCTATACAATCGTGTTGGTGAACAGGGCAAAGCACGCTTAGTTTTATCCAGTTCGACATCACCGGTAAATGGTCAGTTTGATTTACCTGATCTTGTATCCCGTCTCAATTGGGGCACGGTTTATATGCTTAGTGTCCTGGATGACGAGCAGAAAATCCGTATGTTGATGCAACGAGCTAAAATCCGTGGCATGAAGATGCCTGATGAAGTGGCTCGCTTTCTGCTGACGCGGCTCGACAGAGACATGGTTGCGCTGAATAGAGCGCTGGATCAGTTGGATCGGGCCTCTATGGTTGCCCAGCGTCGCCTTACGGTTCCTTTCGTTAAACAGGCGTTGTCCCTTTAGGACGCTTTGCTATTCTCAATTATTGTTATTAATTCACTATTGCTGAGGTAATGGCTTGCCATGCAGCCTCAAGCGCTCAATCGGTAGATTTTTGTTGGCGCTGGCATCGAGGCTATTCAAACGTAATGGACTTGGAGTCAGCTCAAGGTTTTCAACCCAGTTGTCGCCCGCGCGCATAGGTATGGGAGTGCTCAAGCTGTCAGCAATCTCTTGCTGGCCCAGGCTGGGCAGAATATTACTTTGAACCCAAAACGCTCTGGAGGTTATCCAGGGTTCTGCGACTCTGCCACGTTGCCCCCAGGTCACCACATAGTCTTCAGCGACTGCGTCAGTACCTGGATTGTTTGTTACTGATACATCTCTGAACAATCCCAATCGATATTGAAGCATCAACTCTTCAAACAGCATGGCAAAGTCTTCTCGCTCAGTACTGTAGCTATAGAAATCTATTGCCTTATCGGGTGGAAACAGCTGGGCGATATCATCGGGAAGCAAGGCCTCCTGCTCTGGCGTTGCCTCGGCTCCACGAAAGGCTACCTGCGCTAACTCTTCCATCTCTTCAGATTGTAATGGATCCGTTTGTTTCAGAGTTTCTGATAGCCAGGTTAGCTTTAACGTTGCAGACAGGGCTGAATCCTGAGGTGATAGATTGGCATGTTCGCTGGGAGGGAAGAAATCATTGGCATGGGCCAACTCATGATAAAGCAATGCGCTGAAGCGATAGCTCAGATCTTCTATGGCTCTGCTGTCTCTGTTTGTGCGAGGGATAGAGCGATAAGCATATTGGTTGTCTTTGGTATAGCGCCAAAGCATATCGAACTGAAGTGTTTGGCCAAAGCCACTTCTATAGTCTGGTTGCTGGTTAATAAAATCTCGCTGCTGCGCTGTTCGCCAGAGGTTTTCTGCATCGAGGTAAATGGCGCCAGTCGCAGCCCAGTAAAAAGAAGGACGAATGTCATAACTGATAACGACAGCGGTCACAGCAGACAGAAGTTGATGAAAGTCATCGTGTTGCTGCGCATTCAAGAAGTCCTTAAACGCTTCTCCCATCCATTGGTGTGAGACCAGTACGCGGTCCATTATTTGATCCGTAGTCGGAGCGCTTGCACCTTGTCTCATTGCATCCTCAGCAAGCAACGGCAATTGTTCCAACAGGCAGCTACTGGTGAGCTGATTGTTATAGGCACAGCGACTCAAGGAGGCGCTGTAAGCGCTTTCCGTGAAAGGAGTTACATCTGCCACTGGATCATCGAAGTAAGCGTTGTCGGGAATCGATTCGGCAGGCAGTACCTGAACCCATGCGGTGTCTGAAACCATTTGACCCTGAAGCTCTGCTGTCGCCTCAAATGCCAATATCACAGGCTCTGCAATGCTTGGTGCTGTGACAAAAAGCAGTTCGTTATCAGCATCGAGCAAAACAGTAGGACCATCTGTTTGTTGCCAGTTTACTTCTTCAAGCTGAGTACCATCTGACAGCTCAGCTCGCAAAGAAAACTCAGTACCTTCGATAACCGTTCTGTCTTGGCGCACAACGAAGGGCAAATCAAGGTTGCCAACTTCACTGCTAAACGAAATAGTTTCTGAGCTGGCCTCGCCATTCTTTTGATACGTTATCTCGAAACTATAATCACCAGCCGAGGATGCCAGCGAGAGCCCCAGCAAGCCTTGTGACTCATCGATAACCTCCAGGGGGGGGCCCGACAGTTGCCGCCAAGTGGCTGATTGCGGATCTACACCGTCCAGGTATAGCGCGATACTGCCAGAGGAAGTGATCTGCCCAGACTGCAGAATCTGTATGTCAGTCGAAGCTGGAGGCGTTTCCGGTATGTCATTTTCCCCCCCACTTCCACCGCCACCACCACATCCACTGAGAAGTGCAATCATCATTGCCGCAGATATGAGTGGTTGGCGACAGTTCATACAGCTACTCCTTCACCTTTTTTTCTTTTCTCTTCTTGAGGCCCAACCCGAGCTCGCGACCTCGATACTTAGCGTAGTAAATCGAACCCAAGAAAGCGCCTGTACTCAATGCTATTTCGACTGCGGCCCACAAAGCTTCTCCGGGATTGGAGTAGATCGCCGTTAGGCCATGTCCCATGTAAAACACGATGATAAAATTTGCCCAAGCGTAAGTGTAGGGTTTGCCTTTTATCAGCCCTGGCAATGGGAACCAAAGAGGTAACCAGCCAACACCTATGATAAAGCCTATCGACATGTCAGGGTGAGGGGCGAGAACGAGGTGCCAAAGAGGGACCCAGGCAAATAGCCCCAGATAACAAACAAGCGCCAGTCTCTGCAGTTGGCGTGTTTTGGGTTGCATTTCTGTCATAGAGATAACTACTGCGTGAGAGCCTCAGAGGATCGCCAGCACTTGTTCGGGTGGGCGGCCAAGCGCTGCTTTCTCACCTTTGATCACGATAGGGCGCTCAATCAATTTGGGGGTGGTATGCATCGCTTCGATCAGCTTAGCGTCATCAGTCACACTGGCCAGCGCAAGCTCTTTATACTCAGCTTCTTTGGTTCGCATAAGCTCGCGTGGAGACAGACCCAGCTTAGTGAGAATGGAGGCCAGTTCTTGCTCGCTAGGAGGTGTCTGCAGATATAGTACGACTTCAGGAGTAATTCCCTGCGCTTCCAGCAGCTTAAGCGTCTCGCGTGACTTTGAGCAGCGAGGATTATGATAAATGGTAATGTCACTCATATCTGATTTCTTTCTGTTCTTGTGAATTACAGGTTCTTCACTTGTGTATCAAGCTCTCGAAGCTGGCGGATCCTTTCTTCGATTTTTGACTGCTCAATGACGTTGCCTTCAAGTAGTGGGTGGGCCTGATGCAACTCCTTCACAGCACGGTTAAAAGCCCCTACTAAGGCGTACTGCTCCGCTTTTGCCTGGTGCATTTGAGGCTGTTTACCAGCGCCTTGGTATGCGCGAACCATCATACCGTAAACCAGTGTATTGTTCTTATCGTGAGGCTGATACTTTTCGAGGACTGCTGTCGCTTCTTTAAACTTGCGCTGCTCCAGGTAAACGGACGCCAAGTTGATGTTAATGACACTGCTGTCAGGTCTTAACTTCTGCTCTTTAAGTAAGCGTTGCTCCGCTTTGTCGTAACGCCTCGCTTTGGTGTCAAGATCGGTCAGCGTGTCTATGTAATAAAGGTTGCTTGGATCGTTGCTATGCAAGCGATCAAGTATCTCTTTGGCCTTGGCGTCTTGGCCTGCATCAGTCAGAGCAAGCGCAAGGCCATACTCGGCAGCAGCTTTTTCATTGTATGTCTGCTTTTGCAGCATACGTTGGAAAATGTTCAGAATTACTTGCGGCTTTTCTGGGTTGTACCTGACCATAACCCGAGCTTTAGCCAGCTCGAAAGCCAAAGAACTGTTATGCGCAGGTTTTGGATACTGTTGAGCTCGGTTTCTGGAGTCGGCGATTCGCGATTCCGGTAATGGGTGAGTAAGCAGCATTTGGGGCGGTTTACTGGAAAAACGGTATCTTTCAGCCATTTTTCCAAAAAAATCTGGCATGCCCTGAGGATCAAAACCTGATGCTGCCAGGTTTTTCATTCCTATTCGGTCTGCCTCTTCTTCGTTAGAGCGAGTGTAATTGATGCTGCCTTGCTGGCTCGCAGCCATTGTCCCGCTCAAGCCAGCCATCCCTGCCGTTGGATTAACAATCGCCAGTAGGATAGAACCCGCTATCGCGGCCATGGTTGCTGGCGCAGCTTTGGCCTGCGCTTCCATCATGCGGGCTAGGTGTCGTTGAGTGACGTGCGCGATTTCGTGAGCAAATACAGAAGCGATTTCACTTTCTGTTTCGGCATACAGGAAGAGTCCGGTATGAATCCCGATGTGGCCACCGAAAAATGCAAACGCGTTAATTTCAGGATTGTTGACGACAAAGAAAGTAAATGGAAAGTTTATGTCACTTGCATTGCGGAGCAATCGGTAGCCTAGCTCCTGCACATAATCGCTCAACAGGGGATCGCTCACCAAAGGCTGCGTACCGCGCATTTGGCGCATGTAAAAATCGCCAATGACAGCTTCTTTTTGCAGCGAGAGCGTACCAACAGCGGCTGTGCCTATATCTGGCAGATTATCAGCATGCCCCGTAGAAGTGGTGCCCAACGAAAAAATGAGCGCTGCCGTAATCGCGCTTGTTTTGAATTTTGGAAACAGCTTTTTCAACGCAAGTATTGAAGGTTTCAGACTGACACCTTTCGATTATTTTCTGTTTATTGGTTACAGTAACGCGAGAGCTACTCGAAGTCTACGATAGGCTCCTGCAATATAAGGGGCTTTGTCGGATGCCAGACTGTCATGATTTCAAGAAGTACGTGAGCGAAAATCAGTTTGTTTTAAATTTGGGTGGTGTGCGGTGTCCTGCCGCTTTGATCGAGGCAAAGCTGGCACTGAGAGAAATGGTGCCGGGGCAGCAGCTGGTTATTCTTGATGCTGACATGACTTCTATTTCAGATATTTCCAGTTTCGCAGAAGCTAAGGGGTATGTGGTTAGCCCACAGCAATGCGACACCGATTCACCGACCATAACCATTACCAAGATGTAACTACATCTTAAAAGGAGCGCTGTTTAAATGCTGGAGATGCTTAATCGATGGTACCGGCGGAAGTTTTCTGATCCCGCAGCGGTTACATTGAGTTTCATTTTGTTATCTGGCTTCGCCATTATCTATTTTTTTGGTGGATTGCTGGCGCCTATTCTTACCGCCATAGTGATTGCGTTCCTCCTTGAGTGGCCAGTTAGTCAGCTATCTAAGCGTGGACTACCCAGGGGGCTTTCTGCCTCGCTGGTATTGATGTCTTTCGTTGGTGTCTCGTTGCTGGTGATACTTGTTGCTGTGCCCATTATCTGGCAGCAGGCTTTTAATCTGGTGAAAGAGCTTCCCAGCATGATTGGAGAAGCGCAAATTTACCTGTCTGCGCTACCTGAAAAGTACCCCGGGTTAATTCAGGTTGAACAGATAGATAATTTGATGGCGACCCTGAGGACAAAAATTATTGAGATGGGAGAGGGCATTATTTCAATGTCTCTGAACTCTTTGGTCTCTTTGGTTGCGTTGTTGGTTTATGCCATCCTGGTGCCTTTGCTACTGTTTTTCTTCCTCAAAGACAAAGATATTCTACTTAGCAGCCTCGATCGTTTTCTGCCGACCAATCGTGACCTGGCTTACCAGGTGGGTCGCGAAATGAACGGTCAGATAATGAATTACATTCGCGGCAAAGTGATTGAGATACTGATCGTGGGTGGTGCCAGCTACATTACTTTCGTGGTAATGGATCTCAGATATCCAGCTTTGCTGGGGCTCCTTGTTGGGTTCAGCGTATTAATCCCCTACATAGGCGCGACAGTGGTAACCATTCCTGTCGCGATGGTTGCGTTGTTTCAATGGGGTTTAGGACCCGAGTTCTGGTATCTGATGTTGGCCTACGCCATTATCCAAGTGTTGGATGGTAATGTGTTAGTTCCCATTTTGTTTTCAGAAGCGGTCAACCTTCATCCGGTAGCCATTATTGTCGCAGTGCTGTTTTTCGGCGGCGTATGGGGGTTTTGGGGCGTTTTCTTTGCCATTCCGCTGGCAACCCTTGTGAAGGCGGTGGTTAACGCGTGGCCAACCCATGCCTCTCATGAAGAACCGCCCCCTGATGAAAATGAGGCAAGTGCGTAAACAAAAAAGGCGGTTTTGAACCGCCTTTTTTTAGAAAGCTTTCCCACAATCGTTAATCGTTTAAAGCTGCCAACACCACATCGTGGTGCTCCTTTGTTTTGAACTTATTAAACACATGGGTGATTGTGCCTTTTTCATCTATCAGGAAACTGATACGGTGAATACCATCGTACTCTTTGCCCATAAACTTCTTCAGTCCCCAAACGCCAAATGCATCGGCAACAGCATGATCTTCGTCTGCTAGCAGGGTAAAGTTGAGTTGATCACGTTCAACAAACTTAGCTAGGCGTTTGCTGTTGTCTGGGCTGATCCCCAGAACCACCAAGTTCGCTTCATCCAATTCCGCTTTGCTATCTCTCAGACCACAGGCTTGTACCGTGCAGCCTGGAGTCATTGCTTTTGGATAAAAGTACACCAGCACCTTCTTTGAGCCTTCAAATTGTGCCAGAGATACGGAGTTGCCATCTTGGTCCGGTAACTCAAATGCAGGGGCTTTGTCGCCAGGACTGAGTGTGTTCACTGTCTGATTCTCCCAATTTTTGTAATACCAATCCGAATAAGAATATGAGCTACCAGCGGGAATTTAAACAACTTTAGGCAAGGCAGGTGATTGAAGGCATGGGTGTTCTACGCCGAAATCAGCTAACGCTGCATAAAGGGATTCAAAGTCCGCCCTACGGGTAAGTCTGTGTAAGTCCACTTCTACGTTGCAGCCATTTACAAGAGGGCAACCATTGCTGCATGACTGCGCCTTGAATTGAACTTGCCCAAGCCTCTTGGTTGACCATATCTTGATTCAGATTGGTATGATTTTGTGCGAAACCATTGTTACTTGTAAAAGTTGGCTTTGGATCGCTTGTCATTCGCTTGTCTTATCCGGTCTCGAAAAGTACCATAGTTCGCCTTGATTTTGAGGAGTTAACGCCGAATGTTTGCTGGAAGCATTGTCGCTTTAGTGACACCAATGGATGCTGACGGTGCCGTCGATTTCGATGCACTGCAAAAGCTAGTCGAGTTTCATATTGAGTCAGGTACGAATGGCATAGTTGCCGTTGGTACCACGGGCGAAAGTGCGACACTGAGTTTTGAAGAGCACCTGGGCGTAGTTCGAAAAATAGTTGAGTATGCGGCAGGGCGCATACCTGTGATAGCGGGCACCGGTGCGAATGCGACTGCAGAAGCTATTTATTTAACCAAACAACTTGAAGATTCCGGGATCTCGGGCTGTTTGAGTGTGACTCCCTACTACAACAAACCCACGCAGGAAGGCTTGTACCAGCACTTCAAGGCAATTGCCGAAGCGTCAAGGTTACCTCAAATACTGTATAACGTACCCGGTCGTACTGCGGTTGATCTCTTACCTGAGACTGTCGCCCGTTTAGCCAAGCTTGACAATATTGTTGGTATTAAAGAAGCCACTGGCGATCTTTCTCGTCTGCATGAGATCAAGGCTTTGGTAGATGATGACTTCATTTTACTGAGTGGTGACGATGCGACCGGCAGAGAATTTCTGCTTCAGGGCGGCGATGGTGTTATCTCTGTGACAAACAATCTGGCACCAGCAGCGATGGCTGCCATGTGTAAGCATGCTCGTAGTGGCGAAAAAGCAAAGGCAGCCGCACTGGATGAGCCTTTATCCTTGCTTCACGATAAATTGTTTGTCGAAGCGAACCCTATTCCAGTTAAATGGGCGCTCTATCGAATGGGGCTGATCCCACAACCAGGCTTGCGATTACCTCTCACAACCCTGAGTGACAACGCCCAATCAGAAGTTGAAAAAGCATTAAAGCACGCGGGATTAGTTTAATGAGTGCAAGTGGTATCAAGAAGTTAACGCTAGGAGTTCTTTCTCTGGCGGTCATTACTGGGCTTGCGGGTTGTACTACACCGCAAGAGAGACGTACCGCCAGTGGTGATTTCGAATACCTTAAGGTTCAACCGTCAAGAGGCTTAGCTATCCCAGAGGGGTTGGACACACCAAGCCAAAACCAAGAGTTCTCCGTGGCCGATCTTGAGAAAGCGAGCTCAGCGTATGGCAGAGAACTTGATATTCGAGCGCCTGCGCAGATTTTACCTCTGGTTGAAGGTAGTAAAGTAGCGACTGACGGTGGCCGCATATCCATTGATTTCGAGCTTCAGGAAGAGGGTGGCAACGTTCGGGATGAAGTCTGGCGAGTTCTTTGGGAATATTTTTACGAGAATGGCATTCGCGCTCGCTTTTGGGACAAGGATGGCGGTGTCCTTATTACTGATTGGTTTCATTCTGATGTAGAAATTAGTCCAGATAACAGTTTCTTTGACACGATCACGTTTAGAGAAAAAGAGATTCATATCAGGCAACGCTACATGTTTGCTCTGGACGTAACCCCTAAAGGTGATATTGCAAAGCTAAGTGCTCTGCTCCTCGGGCATGAAGAGACCATCGATAATCGCAAAGTTGCGGATACATTGAGTGATTTGGATAAACGCCGCTATACAGTAAATCTGTTAAATGGTGCTATTGGGCATTATGAATTTAAGAAGCGAGTTGTTGCTCACGAAAAAGAGCAACAGAGATTTAAACCTATAACACTCTCGGTAGGAAAAGACGCTTCAGGTCTGCCAGCTTTTATTGCATCAGCAAAATTTGAACGGACTTGGTCTAGGTTAGCATTAGTACTTTCTGATTTAGGGTTTGTAATTGAGGATAGAAACAAATCTATCGGTACATACTATGTCCGCTACTCTGGCTCACAAAGCTTGTGGGAGTCAATTTGGGGAGATGGCATAGACATTGATATCCCCAAAGCACAATATCAGATATTATTGGGGGACTTGGGGGAGACTACCTCAATTACCTTATTGTCTATTGAAAACAGGCCGGTCAGTGAAGAGCGGTTGGCAGAGATCTATGATGCGCTGTCAGATGCCATGGAACGTGGCGTATTCAATTAATTGGTTTAAGCGGAGCAGATAATCCAATGGAAAAGAAAGCTGAGTTGTACCGTGGTAAAGCAAAGTCTGTTTATGCCACTGAAGATGCAGATCGTTTGGTTTTGCATTTTCGCAACGATACATCCGCTTTTGATGGCGAAAAAGTTGAACAACTTGATCGCAAAGGCATGGTGAACAATAAGTTCAACCACTTCATTATGACTAAGCTGGAAGAGGCGGGTATCCCAACACAAATGGATAGCCTGCTGTCTGATGACGAAGCACTGGTTAAGAAGTTGGACATGATCCCAGTTGAGTGTGTTGTGCGTAATGTCGCTGCAGGTTCTATCTGCCGTCGATTAGGTGTTGAAGAAGGCAAAGATTTGACGCCTCCTACGTTCGAGTTCTTCCTGAAGAACGACGCTCTCCACGACCCTATGGTCAATGAATACCACATCCAGAGCTTTGGTTGGGCGACAGAAGACCAAGTCAGCAAAATGAAAGAGCTGACATTCAGGGTCAACGATGTGCTCAAGGCGCTGTTCGATGAAGCTGGCCTGATTTTGGTTGATTACAAGCTTGAATTTGGCGTATTTAAAGGCGAAATCGTATTGGGTGATGAATTCACTCCTGATGGCTGTCGCCTGTGGGATAAAGAGACTCGTGACAAGCTTGATAAAGACCGCTTCCGCCAGGGCTTGGGCGGCGTCGTTGAAGCGTATGAAGCTGTTGCCGCTCGCTTGGGAGTGACGCTGGACTAAGCGTATTACTACCCAACAAAAAAAGCCCGCTGACATGCGGGCTTTTTTGTATGGAAGCGGTAAGGAGAATTCAAAGTCGTCGAGAAGGCCTCTGTTCAGTCTCCGTTTGGGATGGCGACTTTTTATGGCCGTCTTGGGCCGATGGCTTAATTTGTCTGCCATGCTTTAACTCATCAAGACGCTTATCTAGCTTTACGTTGGCAGTGTGTTTTAGCAGCATGATGTTGCCAACGACTACCCCCAATACACAGGCTATCAGCAGCGCTAATTGCCACCCCGTCATCTGATTGTATTCCAGCGATTGACATTGAATACATACCGATCGAGTAACTCATCTAGTCGTTTGATCACTTGGTCCGCAAGCTCTATTGGGTGGTGGGACAGAAGTTCTGCGATGAGTGCGGGCGTCATAGCGGATAGTGCTGGCTCCGCGACGTCAGCATAACTTAAGTGCCACGGTTCAATGGCCACACCGCCCCGAGCCTTATCATAGGGCCAAAAGAAGCCATAGGAGATAGCGTGAGTTCGCAACCACTGAAAAGTGCTGTGTTGTGGACCTCCAGGCGCGTATTCAGCCGGGATCAGCTGAAACGGTTTATCCCCTTGAGCAATCGGATCATAGAAATCAAAATCCGAGCCCCAATGGTGTCGGCTGGTACCAGGAATTGCAGACCAGTAAAGCAGTGCGTCCAGTTTTTGCTCTGCTGTTAGGCCTAATAGCTCCAGCGGATCGCTATGCGCATCTAACAAGGGGCGTTTGCCTGTTAGCTTTGCGTCCCAAATCGCTTTTTGCCGCGAAAAGTCTCGGTAACCACTTGCTGGTTGCAGGTTGATACCGTCTCGCTGGGCATGGGTCATCATGGACGACAGTGCAGACGTCGCCTCATGATGGGCGAGAATGTCAGTTGACCCGGCGAGGGCCAGGTGGCTGTCATCCAAGCCCGTCAGTTGTGCCTTTGTCAGACTAGTCGACAAGCAGTTTCTCCATGGTCTTAAAGTACATTTCTGTGAGTAGCTCAAGATCCGCGACTTTCACACATTCGTTGACTTTGTGAATGGTTGCATTGCAAGGACCTAGCTCGACCACTTCTGCGCCGGTTGGCGCAATAAAACGACCGTCTGATGTTCCACCTGCAGTCGATAGCTCAGTCGGTGTATGTACGGTCTCGAGAATGGCGGCCTGTACGGCTTCAACCAGCTCGCCTTTGGCAGTTAGGAAAGGCTCACCGTTATAGGTCCACTTCAGGTCGTAATCTAGGCCATGTGCATCAAACAGCGCGTGAACGCGTTCGGTTAAGCCTTTTGAAGTGTTCTCGGTACAGAAGCGAAAATTGAACTGCACATAGAGTTCACCTGGGATCACGTTCGATGCCCCCGTGCCACCGTTGATATTGGATATCTGTAAGCTGGTTGGTGGGAAGAAGTCGTTACCATGGTCCCATATGATCTGACTAAGTTCGGTCAGTGCTGGGGCAGCTTTATGGATTGGGTTTTCTGCTAGATGCGGGTAGGCCACGTGACCTTGATGACCATGTACTGTCAAATCGCCAGTGAGTGAACCTCGCCTGCCATTTTTTACCACGTCACCGCAGTGGTGTGTGCTTGAGGGTTCACCGACAATACACCAGGTGATTTTCTCATTGCGTGCTTCCAACGTATCGATGACCCGCGTTGTACCGTTGATGAACGGTCCTTCTTCGTCGCTGGTGATCAAGTAGGCGATAGAGCCTTTGTGGTCAGGATATTGGTTAACAAATCGCTCCGTAGCCACCAACATGGCAGCAAGGCTACCTTTCATGTCTGCGGCGCCGCGCCCATGTAGATAACCGTCGATGACTTTTGGCTCAAACGGCGGGGTATGCCACTTCTCTTCTGGACCGCTAGGAACCACGTCGGTATGACCAGCGAAACAAAACACCGGCCCGTCAGAGCCCCGTCTAGCCCATAGGTTAGTAGTGTCTTCAAACACCATGGTTTCCAAATCAAATCCGACCTGGCTCAAAAGCTTGCCCATAAACTCCTGACACCCAGCATCTTCTGGGGTAACAGAGCGTCGGCGAATCAGCTCTTTAGCGAGTGATAAAACATCGTTACTCATATCTAATCTGCTTGCTTAAAAACCTGTTCGTACTGGGCAGGCTTAAAACCTACTTCGATTAGTCCATTAACTTCAAGCACTGGGCGCTTGATTAATGTTGGATTCGCCAGCATTAGGGCAATGGCTTGCTCTGAACTAGCTACGGCCTTTTCGCTATCACTTAACTGCCTGAAACTGGTGCTGCGTTTGTTCAGCAGGATTTCCCACCCGACATGGCTTTCCCACTTGATCAACATTGACTCAGTTAGACCTTCAACGCGAAAGTCGTGAAATTCATGGGAGATTTCTTGCTGTGATAACCATTTTGCTGCTTTACGGACTGTATCGCAGTTTTTAATACCGTACAGAGTGGTCATTGAGTTGCCATTCGCCTGTGTAGTGGGAGAAAGGCTAAAGAGTATCTGAGGTAAATAAAAAAGGCACTCCGATGAGCGCCTTTTTTACTATTTGATAACGGTGATGATGACGTCTTCGGCTTGGTTGACCTTGCCACTGTGCTTGGCCAATTGTTTGACTTCATCTACGTTGGAAATGACGACAGGCGTTAACGTGGATTTCGCTTTTTCCTCAAGGAAAGGAAGATCCAGCTCAATAACCGGATCACCACATTTTACCTGCTGGCCTTCTTCAGCCACTCGGCGGAAACCTTCGCCTTTGAGCTCGACAGTATCGATGCCAAAGTGAACGAATAGTTCTATCCCTTCAGGAGATTCAATACTGAACGCATGGTTGGTTTCGAATATCTTGCCAATAACCCCATCGCAGGGCGCGACTAATTTGCTACCTGTTGGCTTTACGGCAACACCATCACCAACAATCTTCTCAGCAAACACCACATCTGGCACTTCTTCAATATCTACAATCTCACCCGTGACTGGGGCGAAGATTTTTACTCCATCCAGCGTATCGCTTTCGTCGCTTACCAGCTTCTTTAAAGTGCTGAATAAACCCATGTTTGCTTGCTCCCGCGTCAGGCCGTGCCTGTTCAAAAACTTTTTTGAGTGTAACAGAGGGGGTAACACTATATAAAGCTAACACCCCAATAATCAATCCCTGTTTGATCCAAATTATCTATGCTGACGCATTCTTTGTCAGTCTCGGAACAGCCACCATACTTGAATAGTTATCACTAATAAAACCAATCGGTTAGTGTATGCCAGAATTGAAATACAATCTAAACACCATGTTAACGATTGCATTACGTATGGACGACTAATCAACATTCCTTGCAGCTGAAGCCAAGACACCTTGATCATGGCAATGCATTATTGACTTCATTGTCGATGGGGCACAGCAGAACATTAGTCTAATGACGGTATAACCGCAAAAATGCTTCAATGACTGGCTTGAAAGATCAGGCCGTATCACGCTGAGTTTTTGATGGGTTATGGTCTGTAACCAGCTGAGCCGAGACATGATCTGCGAAACCTGCACCGGCTTCTTCGTAGAGGTTAAACACCGCGTTGACGCCCAGTGATTTTAACTCTTCACCTTCATCAGAATATTGCACGATGGCTGCGACCTGACCACTAAACTGACGTCGCTGGAACTGTTGTGCTGCAAACAGGTTACCGTGGTGGTTTGGCATTGCGAGGTAAACCAACTCGATACCTTCGGATGAGAGCTTTTCCCAAAAATCCGAGTCTGTTGCATCACCTTGAATCACCTTTCGATCTTCAGCAACATGGCTGTTTACTCGCTCTATATCGGTTTCTATACCCAGGACATCATCACCAAAGCGCTTATGCATTTCGTCATAGACGCCAGTACCGATCCGACCCATACCAAAAATGATGCAGCGTTCGCCTGAAAGCTCAATGTTGCTGTCGTAACTCAGTAGTTGCTGGCGCTGATACTTGTGCAGGCGAGGTTTATTCGCGCGATATAGGCGAGAAGCGTGAATATTCAGCGGTGAGGCCAATGCCATACTAAGCGAGAGCGCAATAGCGATGATGACCAACCATTCTGCGTCAAGCCAGCCATTACTGACACCGATAGCACCAACAATCAGGCCAAATTCACTGTAGTTGGCCAGACTTAATGCGCTCAGAGTGGAGGTTCTGGCGCGGAGGCGGAAGAAGCTCAATAAGCCAAAATAGAGAGCGACCTTAACAACTAGTACGATACATAGTGCCACCGCAATGGCGACACTTTCCCAGGTCGGCAAGGCTTGTAAACCAATGTTTAAGAAGAAGGCGACGAGGAATAGCTCCTTAAAGCTAAACAGGGACTTGGCCAATTCACCTGACTTAGGGTGGTTCGCCAGCAGTATTCCTATTATCAATGCTCCCAAGTCTGGCTTCAGGCCGACCAGCTCAAACAAGCCCGCCCCCAGCAGCAGTGCCATCATTAATCCATACAAAATGAGCATTTCACCGTGGCCAGCGCGGTCTAAAAGTCGGTACATCACAGGGCGTAGCAATGGAAGACCAAGCAAACATATTGCCCATACACTGGGGATTTTGCCGGTAGAGAAGGTAAGGAAAACCACCGCAAAAATATCCTGCATGACCAGAATACCGATAGCGACCCGACCATAAAGCGACTGCATTTCGCCTTTGTCTTCCAATACTTTTACAGCAAATACTGTGCTGGAGAAGCTCAATGCAAAAGAGAGGAGTAGGGCAGATGACCAGCTCAGAGAAGCAAACAGAGATATTTTCAATAAACCCAACAGTAGAAGCACGACTGTGAAAAAGCCGATGGTAATTCCCATATGTAATGAGGCGGTGCCCCAAACCTCAGCTTTAAGCAGGCTTTTAATGTTCAGTTTTAAGCCGATGGAAAACAGCAGAAGTGTTACCCCAAGATCCGCGATCTCTTCCATGGCTATCGAAGGTTCAAAACCTATGGCATGCAGAACAAATCCACATCCAAGAAAACCAATCATGGGAGGCAAGCCAAGTCGACTTACGACTAATCCAAGGGCAAAGGCGGCAGCGATTACGACGGGATCCAAGCATCCTCCTGATCTATACCAATCCGAATAAGAATATGATCTACCAGCGGGAATTTAAATCACTTTAGGCAAGGCAGGTGATCGAAGGCATAGTTGTTCTGCGACGAAATCAGCTTACGCTGCGTGACTGCGCCTTGAATTGAACTTGCTCAGGCTTGTTAGTTGACAATATATTTATGCGGATTGCTATTAGGTGGCCCTATTTTGCTCTCGGAGTAGAATACAGCAGGTTGAATTTATTACCCAAATTTATAAATTGCTAAATGTCTTTCTGTTCAAAACTCCGTCAAACGCCTGCCTGTGGCATATATCAGGATCTCTTCAGTCTGTTGCCAATTACTAGATGGGCACAATGGCCGACGACAGATGAACTGGATCTGTTGCTTGATGACACTGCGGTAACAGCCTCAGGTAAACGTGTTCATTTTGTGTGTCAGAAACAGCTTGATGCCCAGCCTGATGATATTTATTACGAACAGCGCATCTATCAAACTGGGGGGGTACCGACGCGCCCGCAACATTGGCATGACCTATTCAATGCGCTTATCTGGACGCTATTCCCGCAGACCAAAAGAGTGATTAATGCACTACATGAAAAAGACATTATTACCCATGGACTAAAAGCGCGAACACAGAGCCGTAACGCACTAACCTTGTTTGATGAATGTGGTGTCGTGTTGGCGATAAATGAAGAGAGGTTAGCGGATCTTATTCAGCAGCATCGCTGGCAAGAGGCCTTTGTGACTAGAAAAAGCAGCTGGAGCTCGGGTATCAGTGCATTTACTTTTGGACATGCTGTGTATGAATCTGCTTTGAAACCCTTTGTCGGTTGGTGTGGCAAAGCTCTGTGTGTATTGGTAGATGATGCGTTTGGCCAGCTGTCACTGCAAAAGCAGTATCAGACTTTGGATGTCTGGCTGTCCGGTGGGTTGCAAATAGGCCTACTCGACAACAATAGCTCGTTAACACCACTGCCGATTTTGGGTGTGCCAGGTTGGTGGGATGAAAACTGTGAGTCTGATTTTTATCAAAACCTGGATTACTTCAGGCCTTTGCCGCAGCGAAAAGCGTCCAATTTTTCAGCCTTGGTGTTGGATGCGCGTACTGACGAGGTTGTCTTGAATACACGCTCATTGTTGGTGGATTGTGCAGTGTAATCCACTTTTACGGCCTTGAATTACTTTTGACGTTTTTCAGGGGAAAGAACTGGTGTACAACTGAACTCGGTTGTATTCACTTCAACGACGATTACCTCTATTTCTTTGTTTTCAAAACATTTTGATCTTTTATCTTGTTGCTGTTCAATGGCGAAAAACAGCGTGAGCGGGCTCTCAATTTATGGTTTCAATTGCGCAGAACCTTATGATGCTGGTTATGATTTGAACAGATAAAAATCCCGCCGTTGGCAAAGGGATTTACCTACCTGGAGAAAACCTCGCTGCGTGTTGGCTCTGCACGCTCCTTTTCTGGCTGCCCTGAGCAGGGCAGCCATGTTTCGTTGTGTTTGCAGCAGTTGTGGCTGAAGCAACGTCTTAAGGTGGTGAAATGAGTAGTCTAGATTGGTGGGTGATTGGCGGTTATCTATTGGGCATGCTGGTGCTGGCCGTTTATTTGGGTTGGCGACAAGGCTCCAGAACCGACTATTACCTGGGCGGTAATAAATTACCGGGTTGGACTCTGGCTACCTCCATCGTTGCTACTCAATGTTCTACCAATAGCTTGTTGGGTGCGCCTGCGTTTGTTGGTTTTATAGCGGGGGGCGGCATGTTGTGGTTGCAGTACGAATTGGCTGTGCCACTTGCGATGTTACTGCTCTGTTTTGCCTTCTTGCCTATACGTCGCGCCAACGTCATCTCTATCTACGCATTTTTAGAGCAGCGCCTTGGCTTGGCGAGCCGTATGTTGGCAAGTGGCTGCTTTTTGTTGTTTCGCGGTGTGGCGACAGGCGTCACCGTTTATGGTGTGGGTTCGGTTGTCGCCTTGATAGCAGACATCAGTTTTGACATGGCAATTCTGATTTTGATGGGAGTCACGATCGCCTATGACCTCATTGGTGGCATGCGCGCAGTCGTGATCAGCGACGTTATTCAAATGGTTTTACTAACTGGTGCGGTGATTCTGGCGCTGGTGTTTCTATATGACCCGCTCACAATACATTTCTCTGAGCTTACTCACAGAACGCCAGCCTTGGTAAATGATTGGGGAATCAGCTCAGGTAACAGTTATGGTTTCTGGCCAATGTTCTTTGGCGGGTTGTTTCTTTACATGGCCTATTACGGCTGTGACCAGAGCCAGGCGCAGAGGTTGCTGTCGGCAGAGAGCCCAAAACAAACACAAAAAGTGTTGGCGTTAAATGGGTTACTCAGATTCCCTCTGGTCCTGGCATACTGTTTTGTAGGGCTGGGACTAGCGGCTTATGCCTTGGAGCACAGTGACTTTGTCGCAAGCCTACCGCTAACCGAAGCGGGCAAGCCCAACTACAACCTGGTGTTCCCAGCATTTGTTGCGCTGGAGTTTGCCCCAGGACTCGCGGGTTTGGCGATTGTTGGCTTGTTTGCCGCGGCGATGTCTTCAATCGATTCAGCATTAAATAGCCTGTCGGCCAGCACGCTGGAAGACTTTGTGGCTCGATTTAAGCCACTACCAGAAAAGCACCTGTTTACTCTGTCGAAGCTGGTTACCTTGGGATGGGGGCTGTTTGCCGTGGCATTTTCCTATCAGGTAGAGCGGATCGCCCCTACGGTGCTTGAGGCAATCAATAAGATCGGATCTATGGCTAATGGGCCACTGTTAGGCTTGTTTGGCATTGCTCTGTTTTTACCCGTAATAGGTCAGCGTTCGGCGATTCTCGGTTTTATTGGTGGCTTGCTGGTTAACTATATTGTTTTTGCTTTTTTACCTTCCGTTTCCTGGCTGTGGTGGAACGTGACAGGATTTGTTGGTTGTATTCTGACCGCTTTGCTTAGTGCCGTGTTTATTTTAGGAACTACATCGGTCCGGAATATGGCTATCGATAGGCCTGCTATGGCAGTAGCGACCAGCATCAAGTGGCAACTGTGCTTGATGACAGCGCTTATATTGGCAGTTGGTTCCGCACTGACCTTCTTGTAGCATCTTGTATTTGGACTGTTAATTGAAAGGAGGCGAACGTGCCTGAGCATGAGAAGGTAAATTACCTGGAACTACCCGCAGCGGATCTTGAACAGGAAAAAGCATTTTTTAACGCGTTGTTTGGATGGCAGTTTCAAGATTATGGCCCCGACTACGTTGCATTTAGTGGCGCGGGTATCGATGGCGGATTTTATCGCAGCAATAATCAGGCTAGAACTGCACAGGGTAGTGCGCTGATCGTGTTTTACAGCGAATCGCTTGAACAAACATTGTCTAAAGTGGAAGCCTGTGGAGGCAGCATCATTCAGGATATTTTTGAGTTCCCGGGCGGCCGCCGTTTTCATTTCACCGATCCCAATGGCAATGAGTTTGCCGTTTGGTCCGACAGACCTTAGTGCAACGTTTGGAAGTTAGGGCAGGTGTCCTGACTTCCAGTACAACTTGGTCAACTCAAGCGCTGTCAGTTCATCATGTGCATGAGATGCAAACCTTAACCAGCTGTATGGAAGTAGTTTGGTTTGCTTGTGCTCCAGCGCCCCGCCTAAGACAACTAACTCGTGTCCGCCTTTTTCAGGGCAAATAGGCAACTTGCTACCAGCCTGCAGCTCAAGCAGTTGCACTTTCTCTTCGTTATGCCGGTGCAGGGGCAGGCGGACAATGTTTTCAGCCAGCGAGCTCCAAACAGTGCTGAGGGTATCTAAACGTGCTTGCACCTGATCATCCGCCTGAAACTGCCGCAACTTAACCCAGAGTACACAGCCATTATTACTGAACGGTGAGTGGGAGGTGCCATCAGGGTTTCTCAAATAGGTCCCGGCTGGATAACTACCATGTTCATCATTGAAATCCCCTTCAAGCACGAGGATCTCTTCTCCCGCAGGATGTTGATGGCTATCAAAGTGGCTCCCTGGGGCATAACGGACCAAGCTGGTAGCACGCGCTTTCTCTTCACCAATGCGATCCAACATGACTCGGTGTACGCCGGGAGAAGGGCTTTTCTGCCACTGCATCTGTTCTGCATTGATAATTACGGTTTCATCGAAATTAGCATTTATCTGCATAGCTCCCCCTCGCTCGTAGAGAGAATAGCATTTTGAAAGTGGTTAGGTACGGAGGTCGTGGGTGTCGAAGAACTCAGGTCTTCATTTACGGATGGAAAAAATAAAAGGCCGCATTAGCGGCCTTCATACAAGAGCAAATGGAATGGCTCGAATTAGATCACCGCAGCGATTGCCGTGCAAAGCTGATCCATGTTGTCGCGGGTCATACCGGCAACGCTAATGCGGCCAGAACCAACGATATAGATACCATGCTCATCTTTAAGCGCAGCTACCTGATCTTTAGTCAGACCAGAAAACGAGAACATACCGTTCTGACGAGCGATGAAGCTGAAATCACGGTCTACGCCTTTCTCTTTGAGTGTGGCAACAAACAGGTCGCGCATCTGCTGGATGCGGTCACGCATTTCGGCAACTTCTTTATCCCACTCTGCATACAGAGCGTCGTCGTTAAGGATCGTTGTAACAACAGCTGCACCGTGGGCTGGTGGGTTAGAATAGTTCGCTCGGATCAGTGATTTCGCCTGGCTGAATGCGGTACCAGCCACTTCACTGTCTTTAGCAACCAGAGTGAAGGCACCCACACGCTCGTTGTAGAGACCAAAGTTCTTAGAGAACGAGCTTGCGACCAGCAGTTCAGCGTTGCTTTCCGCGAATATTCTTAGGCCAGTGGCGTCTTCTTCAATGCCTTTGGCGAAGCCCTGATAAGCAAAATCAAACAGAGGCAACCAGCCTTTTTCAGCGCTCAGTGCTGCCAGTTGACGCCACTGCGCTTCAGTTGGGTCGATACCTGTTGGGTTATGGCAACAGCCGTGGAACAGCACCAAGTCACCTGCAACTGCGCCTTCCAAAGAAGAAAGCATGGCATCGAAGTCCAAGTCCTTGGTTTCGGCGTTGTAATAGGTGTATTGGGCTATCTCTAGACCTGCCGCTGCAAATACGTTGTTATGGTTGGCCCAAGTTGGGTTGCTGACCCAAATCTTCTTGTTAGTCAGTTGACTGGCGTAGAACTCAGCGGCTACGCGTAACGCACCGGTACCGCCTGGTGCCTGTGCAGTGCGGCCACGCTTGGCTGTCACGATGTCAGAGTCTTTACCGAATAACAGGGCCTGAACCGCAGCACCGTACGCAGCATTACCTTCGATGCTTAGGTAGGACTTGGTCTTCTCATTGTCCAGCAGGATCGCTTCAGCTTTTTTCACCGTTGCCAGAATTGGCGTTTGGCCAGCTTCATCTTTGTAGATACCAACACCAAGGTTTACCTTGTTGCTGCGAGTATCTGATTTGAAAGCTTCAGTGAGGCCGAGAATTGGATCAGCCGGGGCGGCGGAGATCTGCTCAAACATGAGTGGGGTCCCTTTGCTAAACGTGATTGGTATATAGGTGCGGCAAGCGCGCAATGTCGCTAAGCGTATATGAAGCGAGATGGGTAGACAAGCCTTGAGCCAGCTGGTCAGAGCCTTGGTTTGATCTGGTTAAAAACTAGACCCAGGTTGGGTCAGAAAATCTAGCTCTTCGGGGGTACTTTTACGACCTAAAACCTGATTTCTGTGGGGATATCTTCCAAATCGGTCGATGATCTCTTTGTGGCGTAGTTCAAAAGAGAGGTTGTCATCCAGTCCCGGCTGACTAAACAATTGAACCGCACGCTCATGCACTGCGGCAGATTCACTATGCATAAAAGGCATGTAGAAAAAAGCGCGTTGATTGATGGGGTACTGTTTATCATAGCCTTTGGCTATTGCTTGCTCTGCTGTCGACAGCGCTAGCGAATCATAAGCAAAAGCCTGTTTCTTATCTCGCCAGATATTGCGGGTAAATTGATCCAACAGCAAAATCCTGGCGAGTGCACTTTCAGCGTTATCAGGCCAATGGGTAAGCTGTTCTTGAGCCGCGGCCACGACTGTCGCCTCAAAGCGCCCAGCAACCAAGCGATCAAACTGTTCTGACTTTTGCCACCATTGCTTTGGCGTACATTCTTCGAACCAGAACTGTACAATCTCAGCGGCGGTGGCAAATTCTGACATGGTTATTTACCTTCTGGGCGCTCAAAACAGTATTTGATGGCATCTGCCAGTAACTGCAATGCTGTTTCATCACAGGGCGGTAGCATTGATTCAACCGTTTTTATTGGGGTGACTCTATCGCCCCATTTGAGGATAGCGGAAGCCCAGGTTAAGCCTGCGCCAAAGGCAGCGGTAAGGATCTTATCTCCTGGCTTAATATGTCCTTGCTCCAGTGCTTCACATAGGGCGATAGGGACGGTGGCGGCTGATGTATTACCGTAGTTTTCAATGTTTACAAAAGCTTTTTCGATGGGGACATCCATCTGCTGGCAAAGTGCTTCAATAATGCGCTTGTTTGCTTGGTGCGGAATAACAACATCAATATCTTCTCGCTGCCATTCTTGGCGAGCCAGTACCGTTTGTGCAGCGCCACACATTCCTTTCACCGCGCGCTTAAATATCTCTCTACCGATAAAGTTAAATTGGAAGTAGCCATTGTTCTGGTCAAAGCGGTCCATTGCCGTGCCAAAGTTAGGGATAGCCAGGATGTCTCGTCCTTCCGCGTCGCAACCTAGCTGGGCTTGCAACAAACCAAGAGGCTGCTCGGTTTCTTGTAATACCGCTGCGCCAGCACCATCGCCAAACAGGACAGCAGTATCTCTTTGGCTCCAGTCCAACAGAAAGGAGAGCCGTTCTGCGCCGATAACAAGTGCGCGCTTGTAGGCACCGCCCTGGATCATGCGGGTGGCTAACTCCAAACAGTAGACAAATCCTGTGCAAGCGGCATTTACGTCCATGGCGGCCGCATTGATTGCACCCAGTTGTCTCTGAACCTTGGATGCAATATTTGGTACCAGTGTATCCGGGCTGGCTGTAGCTAAGATAACAAGGTCTAACTGCTCTGGTGCGATATCCGCTGCTGCAAGCGCTTGGCGCGCTGCGTGTTCGGCTAACACTGAGGTATCTACATGGCTGATGCGTCTGGCGGCAATCCCTGTGCGAGAACGGATCCACTCATCAGAGGTTTCCATAAAAGTGCTCAGGTCTTGGTTGGTCAATTCCGCCGGTGGTAAACATTTACCCCAGCCAACAATCTCAGCGTACGTCATAGGCTCTTTCGTCTTTATTGGTTATTTCTCTCATTCTGGCACAGGGCGTATATGTAAGCATCCGCCAGATGCATCACATTGTGATCAACACCTCGTACCAGTTGGCGGGCAAGATTAGCGGCGATCTGTTTCCTTGACTACTTTTAAACAGAGGTTTGTTGTGCGTGAGGGGGAAGCGCCATGGATTTAACCAACTTTTATTCAATTGATCCTTACATTCTGTTGGGCATTGTGAACGAAAAATTGCGGATAGAGTGTGATGATATTGGGGACCTGAGCACCTGTTATGAGATGAATGCTGAATCGCTCAGCGACAGACTGGCGGATATAGGATACGCCTATGATCCTCTAAGTAACCAATTCAAAGCCATTTAGTAAAATGTCTAACCATTAAAAAAGGCGCTTGAGGCGCCTTTTTACTTGTGTATTCAGCAGGGGAAGGGGTGATATTGGGGCGTAAACACTTCGTCTTTAATCTTCACTGATTTCATCCCGTGCTTTTTAGCGTGTTTACTGCTCCCAATCTTTTCGAACTTGTCAGTCCCTTTCCAATTGATAGCCGTATTGTGGGTTGCCTTAGCATAGACGTAGTAGGACTTGTCTTTGGTACTGGCAACGTAGGCGCTTTCTCCAGCATCCAGATGGCGCCAACCACTGGTTATCCATTCGCCATTCAGGTTACGGTAGTTAATTGCTGCATATATTGGGAAGGTGCATTGATTTGACAGGTGTATCTTGTGGAACTTCTCGTGGCTAAACTCATGCACTAGGGTATTGTTATCTTCAATACCATTTTTCCAGCCTAACAAGCGCTCCCTAAGGCCGTCATCAAAAGCTGTAGCAAAATTGTGGCTCATGGTGCCCACAGAGAATAGTCCGACAGCATAGTATTTATCATCAAAATCTTTGACGTACGCCACGGCACCACTCATACCTGGACTGGTATCGCATTTATGAATCAATGTATCTGCGGCTTTCGTCTTACCCTTATCCCAATCGCTTTGGCAGTGGGTTGTCCACTGAGTGTGCAATGTTTTGTCTGAAGGGTAACCAGTCAGGTGAATATAGGGGGCCAGGCTTTTACGGTTAACGCTTTTCAGCTCCATAAAGCCAACGCGTTCGGCAACTGGTCGGTCGAGTTCTGCGACCGCTATGTCCAGATCCAACTTGTTAGTCAGAAAAGAGTGGAATGCAGCATTGGATTGTTCGTGGTATTGGGCCAGAGCGACAGGTTTGATTTTTTTTGCCTGACGGATGTACTGCTTGTCCACAAAGACACGCTTTATTTGATACACCCCGTTGGGGCCGGCGGCACTACCATTCTTCCCAGGAATAAAGTAGGGATTACGCTTCCACTGCTTGTTTTCTTGAACGTCGAATAAACAGTGAGCAGCGGTAACTATGTGGGTTTTGTCGATGAGCGTAGCGGTACATGTGGCTTTTTCGGTTTGGATAAGGCCGATAGCTCGATAAGGGTAGACGTGGGCGCTAACGACGCGGGAACGCTCGTCGCTTCCTATTACACCTGCGCTAACCTGGGCGCTTGTCACTGCTGTCAGCGCTAACAGCGCACTGGAGAGTAACCGTTTCAACGTCTTTTTATCCTGTCCTTTATTTGACCAATAGTAGCATCGCCTAAATCTAACACAATATCTTGTGCGTCAGGCTGTGATCTGGATGCCAAAAACCCACGATCTATGGTGTAGTTTAACTGATTTTTTGGCTTTCTTGATCTTGGCTAAAACACGCACTTTGCTCCAGTATATGTCAGAAATATTAAGTTAATGTTTCAATGAGGTTTGAATTATTTTTTATATGTAGCTGGTAGCTATCAAATTCGATTAAAAGTGTTGATTTTGTATATGTTGTTATTTTTACCACCTACATTAGTTGTTATTATGTTTTATTGCTTATTAATTGCACTGGTTGACTATGTTTTTTAAATTGGGCCTTTGTACTTAACATATTTTATTTGTTAACTTTATGTTCTAGTTATTGGTCGCTTTTGTTTTTCTTTTATTTTTTATATGTTTTTGAATCTATTTTTTGTTTGAGTCCTGTCTCAATTTATTGCTAATTATATTTTTTATTGAACTTTCAATCTTACTATCTTCCGCGAGCTATTAAGTCGTTGACCTATTTTGGGGTCAAATATATGAAAGGAAGTAGTTATGAAAAAAATAAATAGCAAGCTCCTGCCACTAGCGTCTGCAGTTGCAATGGCAGTTATCTCTTCTCAAGCTGTGGCCGTTGAGTTTCACGGTTATGGTCGTGCAGGTATGTCAACAACAGCGTCAGGTGGTGAACAGCTTTGTTACGGAAGTGGCGCTGCTGGGCACTTTGTTGGTCGATTAGGTGATGAGTGTGATACCTACGTCGAATTAGGATTGGCACAAGAGCTATATAGTCGAGACGGTAAGAGTTTTAAAGTCGAAGCTATGTGGGCGACCGATATTCAAGATCAAGGTAATGATTACCAGTCCTTAAACCCTTCGGAAGAAGGCGGTGAACCTTGGGCTGAAGGCGACTTTGCACTTCGCCAGTTTAATATTCAGGCTAAAGGTGTTGTAGGTTTTGCACCAGAAGCAACCCTTTGGGGTGGTAAGCGCTATTACCAAAGAAAAGACGTCCATTGGTTAGACCTCTATTATGTGAATAACTCGGGCTACGGTGTTGGTTTGGAAGGAATCGACATGGGGCCGGGCAAGGCATCAATCGCCTGGACTAATTTTGATACGCCATCACGTATTGAGGGCGACAATAAGGTTGATGATGAAACTATCCAAAACAATAAATTGGATGTTCGATATGCAGGGATCCCACTATGGAGTGGTGCAAGTCTAGAGCTTATTGGTATATATGGTTGGACTGATTTGACTGAAAATCAGGATGACGCAGGCTATACAGACAATGACGGCTACTTCTTTACTGCAGAGATCAGTCATGGGCTTTTGGGTGGCTTCAATAAAATTGTTGCTCAATACGGTAAGGATTCCATGGGACATGCCGCATGGGCTAACCACGGTGGTGGTGAATCCTTGAATAATTACTGGTGGGATGGCTCGTATAAAGATTCATACCGGATCATGGACTTTGGTGTGATTAAGTTGAGCAAGGATATTGAATTAGGTTACTCGGCACTATATCAGGCAGCGACAGCAAGTGGTGATGATGTTGCCGAAACAGATGCGACTCGCATGAGCTTTGTTGCACGCCCCATGTACAAGTGGAACGATATCATGAAGACCACCCTAGAGGTTGGTTACGATAAGGTTCAAGAAGCATGGATGGATGATAAACAAGATCTCTACAAAGTGATGGTTGCGCAAGAGTGGAGTGCGGGTCGAAGCTTCTGGGCGCGTCCGACTATCCGTCTGTATGCAGGTTCTTTCTGGGGTGATCAAGCCGAAAACAACACTGCTGGTGACTCAGGAGGCGATGATGGCAACATTCGCGTCGGTGCTCAAGTAGAGGCGTGGTGGTAAACCAACAGCCTATGGCTGGTACAAATATATTTTAAGCTGAAGAGCTTTAATTTTAGTCATACTATTTTTACCAACTATTTTTGGTTGCCCGGTGATTTCACCGGGCTTTTTTCTTTTTGAGCAACAGCTCTGCTAATTGATGCTGAACCTTGATCTGTTGAAGCAGACTAAACTTGTATTGGATTCGTAGTTGCATGCGTGATGCAAGGTGGATGAATGATACAGCGAACAGCGCATAGGTTTTTTGGTTTGGTCATTGTGTTTGCCATGATGCTCATGGCGGGCGGTGTTTGTGCTAAAAATGCGAAATCTTCGATCTACTCACCTCGCGCACCAGAATATGTGAAGCCATTCAGTGCCAAACCAATGAATGAGCGAATATTGCCCTCGGCCGATAGAGGTTATCAACCCGTAGCGCCTTATGCTGAAGGTAGAGACGGTCGTGTTAGCTTACCTCCAAGACGAGATTTACCGCCCTCCAGCTGGCAACTTTTTAAAGAGAAGGACGACCCTTTGTTGGCTGAACAACCCAAACCGGCGTTGCCAGCCTCAGGTGTAAACAGCCCTAGCAAAGGAAAAAAGGACTACAGTCCCCGATACCCCTGTGCAGACGGATTCGAATACAACCCTAATAGTCAGCATTGCGAAGTCAAACCGAGCTCTGACAAGTAGTTACATGTTCGGCTATCAAGAAAAAAGCCACCCTAGGGTGGCTTTTTTGAATTCAACTTACTCAGATTTTACTAAGTGCTGCGATTAACCTGAGACGTTGTGACGCTCTTTCAATTTGGCTGCGACATCTGCAAGGCTTAGATCTTCCTGCTGTAACAGGACCAACAAGTGGTAGATAAGATCGGCACTTTCGTTAACCAATTCTTCTTTGTCGTGAACGGTTGCCGCCAGGGCCGTTTCAACGCCTTCTTCGCCCACTTTCTGAGCGATACGCTTGGTGCCTTTGGCATACAGGCTGGCAGTGTAACTTGAGCCTGGGTCAGCGCCTTTACGTGAGGCGATCACCTTTTCCAGTTGGCCGATAAAGCTAAGTGTCGGCTCTTGCTCTGGCAGCCAGCAGGTTTCGTGTCCCAGATGGCAGGTGGGGCCAATAGGGTTGGCACCGACCAGCAGTGTATCGTTGTCACAGTCTGCGGTGATCTCTACCAGCTTCAAGAAATGGCCCGAGCTTTCGCCCTTGGTCCACAAACGCTGTTTGGTGCGGGAAAAGAAAGTGACGTTGCCTGTTTCCAGGGTCTTATCCAACGCTTCCGGGTTCATATAACCGAGCATCAGAACTTTTCCTGAGCAGATGTCCTGCACTACGGCAGGCATCATGCCATCTACTTTTTCCCAGGCGAGAGCGTCGCGAGCCTGTTGATCCAGCATAGTTTTTACTCCAAATCCTTGGGCAGTTCCGTTACGGACGGATCTGCACGTTAGCGTCACGCAAGTACTGCTTGAGTTCTTGAATATCGATAATCGCTTTGTGGAACACGCTGGCTGCGAGCGCGCCATCCACGTCGGCTTGCTGAAAGACGTCCTTAAAGTGTGGCATGGCACCCGCACCACCAGAAGCGATCAGAGGTACATCACATACTTCGCGTACTTTGGCGAGTTGTTCGATGTCGTAGCCCTCGCGAACACCATCCTGATTCATGCAGTTCAGTACGATCTCACCTGCGCCACGCTTTTGAACCTCTTTCACCCAATCGACGGTTTGCCATTGGGTTTTTTGGGTACGACTCTCATCACCGGTGAACTGGTAAACTTCGTATTGACCGCTCTCTTTATTGAAGTAGCTGTCGATACCAACGACCACACACTGTTTCCCAAAAGCAGCTTCCAGCTCGCTGATCAGGTTAGGATCCGCCAGGGCAGGGGAGTTAACTGAGATCTTATCCGCGCCGTTCAGAAGAATACGCCGGGCATCGTCGACGGTTTTGATGCCGCCAGCAACGCAGAAAGGAATATCAATCACTTCAGCAACACGGCTTACCCAACTTTTGTCGACGACACGGGCATCTGATGACGCCGTGATATCGTAAAACACCAACTCATCAGCACCCGCTTCGGCATAACGTTGCGCCAGCGGCACAATGTCACCGATGATCTCGTGATTGCGGAACTGCACCCCTTTAACAACCTTGCCGTCACGGACATCCAGGCAGGGGATTAAGCGTCTTGCCAGCATTGGAATGCCTCCTCTGCAGTGAATTTACCCTCGAGCAAGGCACGTCCCACGATCACGCCTGCCACACCCGCAGGCTTCAGATCAGAGATATCAGTCAACTGACCGATACCGCCAGAGCTTTGCCAGGCAATCTGCGGGTATTTAGCAGACATCTCGGTGTAGAGGTCAACGTTTGACCCCTTCAGCGTACCGTCACGGCTGATGTCAGTGCACAGCACGTGCTTAAGGCCCACTTCGAGATAATGTTCAATCAGCTGCTCCAGCGTCATCGCGGAGCTTTCCTGCCAGCCTGATATCGCAACGTGTTTGTTGCCGCTGTCATCAATATTGATATCCAATGCCAAAACGATACGCTCAGGGCCGTAAGTGCGCATCCACTCGGCGACCAGCTCAGGCTGCTTAACTGCCAGCGAGCCAATGACCACGCGCTCAGCACCAATATCGAGTAACTGCTTAACGTCGTCTTCGCTGCGAATACCGCCTCCTACCTGGATCTTGGCGTTTGTTTCGGCGATCAGTTTAGCGATGGTAGTCAACTGACGGGCACTGGTATCTTTCGCACCGTCCAGATCCACTAAGTGAAGCCATTCGGCACCGGCCTGCTGGTAATGCTGAAACTGGGTGACGGGATCAAAACTGTAGGTGGTTTTCTGGGCGTAATCGCCCTGATAAAGGCGAACCACTTCGCCATTAATTAAATCCAACGCAGGGATGATCATCCGTTACATCTCCAGGAAATTTTTAATCAGAGTGGCTCCAGCCTGAGCTGAGCGCTCAGGGTGAAACTGTACGCCAAAGAAGTTATCTCGGCTGACCGATGCGGAAAACTGTTGGCCGTATTCGCAACTTGCTGCTGTGTACTCTGACACAGGCAGGGCGAAGCTATGGACAAAATAGAAATAGGTGCCCGATTCTATGCCCGCAAACAGCGGATGATCGGCTTTTGGTATTACCGCATTCCAACCCATATGGGGTAGTCGCAGTCCGTCACCACCTTTTAGCGGTGCGACGCGGTCTGGAATTAATCCCAGGCAATCTACTTCGCCTTCATCCGAAAAGGCTGCCATCAGTTGCATACCAAGGCAGATCCCAAGTACTGGCTGAGTCAGGCTCTGGATAAGCGTGATTAAGTCACGCTTACTGATGTTTTTCATCGCTTCTGATGCACTGCCGACACCTGGCAGGAACACCTTGTCTGCGCTGCGGATTTGCTCGTGGTCAGCGGTGACTGTCACTTGATAACCCAAGCGTTCCACCGCGTATTTGACACTGGCAATATTGGCGCAGCCGGTATCGATAATAACAATCGATTGTTTGGTACTCGCCATTTCATGGCTCTCGTTCTCAGAGGTCACGTTTACAGCACTCCTTTACTGCTGGGCAGGGCATCACCCGTAACGGTGATTGCCTGACGCAGGGTACGGCCAAACACTTTGAACAGACCTTCTACCTGATGGTGACAATTGCCCGCGCCTACTTTCAGGTGAAGGGTTGCGGCCAGGGTATCGCTCAGTGAGCGGAAGAAGTGAGGTACCATCTCTGTGGCAAGCTCACCTACCATTTCACGGCTGAACTCACCATCAAAAACGAAATAGGGGCGGCCAGACAGATCTAGCGTACAGCTGGCTTCCAGTTCATCCATTGGTAGTACAAAGCCAAAGCGACCAACACCACGTTTGTCTCCAAGAGCTTCTTTCAAAGCTGCACCTAAGGCTAAGGCACAATCTTCTACGCTATGGTGGTCGTCAATGTGCAGGTCACCGTTGCAGGTGAGCTTGAGCTGGAAACCGCCATGGGTCGCGATCTGTTCCAGCATATGGTCAAAGAAGCCTACGCCGGTTGCAAACTGATTGCCGCCCTGTTTATCGAGATTCACTTCTACCAGAATGTCAGTTTCTCGGGTTTTACGGCTAACGCTGGCAGTACGCTCTTGATAAAGCAGGAGATCAACGATGGCATCCCAGCCCAAGGTTTCTGGATTGTATTGCAGACCTTCAATGCCCATGTTTTCAGCCAGTGCAATATCCGTTGCACGGTCGCCGATCACGTAGCTGTTTTTGAAATCGACTTTACCCTGCTGCAGGTAAGGTTTGACCAAGCCCAGTTTTGGCTTACGGCAGGTACAGTTATCTTCTTCAAAGTGAGGGCAGATAAGCACGTCATCCCACTTGATGCCCTGACTCTCGAAAAGCTGCATCATCTTATTGTGGGGTAGGTCGAAATCAGCCTGCGGATAGCTATCTGTACCCAAACCATCCTGGTTGGTTACCATTACCAACTTATAACCCGCAGCCTGCAGCTTAAGCAGGGCAGGGATCACCTTAGGCTCGAACTCCAGTTTTTCCAGAGTATCAACCTGAAAATCTGTGGGGGGTTCAACGATGAGCGTGCCATCGCGGTCAATAAACAGGATCTTTTCGGCGCTCATGCGGCCTCCTTCAAAAATAGCCGTAACGCTTCCAGTGTTCTTTCCATCTCGACCTTACTGCCAACGGTGACACGCACACAGCCGTCCAGCTTGGTCTGTTTGCTTTGGTCTCGCAGAATGATGCCCGCGTCCAAAGCGGCTTTCATGCAGGCTTTGGCGTCATCAACTTTGACCATGACAAAGTTACCTGCGGAGGGCCAGGCATCTGCACCTAAGGCGCTTAGCTCGGCAATAAACTGTTGCTTGAATGTGTTTAGTTCAGCGACTTGCGCGCGCATGGTCGAAAGCCCGTCGGTCGATAACGCTTGCGCTGCCACCTGAGCCACAGGCTCGGGTACCGGGTAGGGCGCGATCACTTTACTTAGCTGCTGAATAATATCTTTCGACGCTAGAGTGAAACCACAGCGCAATCCGGCCAGGCCGAACGCTTTAGACAAGGTTCTGAGAATGACAAGGTTTGGGTAATCAGCCAATAGCGATTGAACCGACGTTTCTGCTTCAAACTCGATGTAGGCTTCGTCGACGACCACCAGCGCTTGCTCAGAAAAATAGTCCAGCAATGCAAGCAGTCTCTCACGTTCCAAGAGGTGACCTGTTGGATTGTTTGGCGAGCAGAGGAATACCAGTTTCACACCCTTTGAGTTGGCTTTGATTGCCTCAACATCTGGCTGAAAATCGTTATCAACCACAACCTTCACGGTTTCTACTGCATTGGTTTCTGCGCTGATCGCATACATGCCGTAGGTTGGCGGGCAGATCAGTACTCTGTCTTTTGCGGGTTCACAAAAGGTGCGTATCAGCAGCTCGATGCCCTCGTCTGCGCCACGCGTGCAAAGCACCTGTTCTGGAGCCAAGCCGGTATATTCGGCATAGCCTTGGATCACCGCTGGCGGTTGAAACTCCGGGTAACGATTGAAACGGCTGCAGTCGAGTTGGTACTTCTGGCTGTATGGGTTTTCATTGGCATTAAGCCAAACATCACCATTACCCCCGATGCGGCGAGCACTCTCGTAGGGCACCAGATCTTTCAGCGCTGGGCGGATCAGTTTTTCACCTAAACTCATCAGCTGTTCTCCAAAAAATCGGTGCGTACTGTTACGGCGCGACGGTGTGCATCCAGTCCTTCGGCATCAGCGATGCGCGTTACACAGGGGGCCAACGCAGCTAGACCTTCAGCAGTCAGTTCTTGAACGGTAAAGCGTTTGCAGAAGTCGTTCAGGCTGAGGCTGGAGTAGGTGCGCACATAACCGTAGGTCGGTAACACGTGGTTAGTACCGCTGGCGTAGTCGCCAACGGACTCTGGTGACCAGTCGCCCAAAAAGACTGAACCAGCATGCTCGATGCTATCCAGTAACTCGCGAGGTTCGCGGGTTTGGATAATAAGGTGCTCTGGGCCATATAAGTTGCTGATAGCAACAGCCTCTTCTAGGTCGGCACACACTATAATGACTGAGTTGTCGATGGCTTTAGCGGCAGTTTGTTCTCGGCTCAATTGCGCCAGTTGCTCAGCCACTGCGGCAGACACCGCGCCTGCCATGCCTTCGCAAGGTGTCACCAAAACCACCTGACTGTCAGCGCCATGCTCTGCTTGTGATAGTAGATCGGCGGCAACAAAGTCGGGGTTGGCTTCGCCATCAGCGATTACCAGAACCTCTGATGGACCGGCTGGCATATCGATAGCTGCACCGGCGTGGCTCTGGCTGACCTGTTGTTTGGCTTCGGTGACATAGCTATTGCCGGGACCAAAGATTTTATCGACCTTGCCAATGCTTTCGGTACCAAACGCCATTGCTGCAATCGCCTGGGCACCGCCGATGGCATAGATCTCATCCACACCACACAACTGAGCGGTATAAAGAATCTCTGGCGCAATCGGCGGAGGAGAGGTCAATACGGTTCGCTTACAACCCGCGATCTGAGCGGGTATCGCCAGCATGGTAACGGTCGATACCAGTGGTGCGCTGCCGCCGGGAATATAAAGACCAACAGATTCGATGGCGCGGGTAGCCATTTCACAGCGGATACCAGGCTGAGTCTCTACGCTAAGTGGCGCGGCTTTTTGCGCTTCATGAAACGCACGAATATTGTTGCAAGCCTGTTCAACCGCTGCTTTTAGTGAGTCGTCAACATTAGCGACGGCGGTATCTATCTCCGCCTGAGTCACTCGCAGTTGAGACAATTGGACTTTGTCGAACGCTTCCGTCAGTTCGATAACTGCGGCGTCGCCTCGGTTTTTTACCTGAGACAACACCTCTGAGACTGACTCTCGGATCTGTTCACCTGCGTTGATAGCTGGACGAGACAATACACTCGCCTGCTCAGATGCTGATAGTTGCTGCCAATTAACTGTACGCACAGCGAGTTACTCCATCATTTTCTCGATAGGTAATACCAGGATTGAGCTACAACCCAGTGCTTTCAGCTGCTCCATGGTTTCCCAGAACAGGTTTTCGGTACTGACGACGTGAATAGCCACGTTTTCATCATCGTGTGCCAGAGGCATCACAGTCGGATGTTCGGCTGGTAACAACTCTGTGATCTCTTCCAGCTTGGTCTTTGGTGCGTGCAGCATGATGTACTTGGTTTCTTTCGCCTGCATCACACCCTGCATGCGGGTTAAGAGCTTATCCAGCAGAGCCTGTTTTTCCGCATTGAAATCACCACTGCGACGGATCAGGCGAGCTTGAGAACGATAAATGACATCAGTCTCTACAAGGCCATTGGCTTCCAGTGTTGCGCCTGTGGAAACCAAGTCACAGATGGCGTCAGCTAAACCTGCACGTGGGGCGACTTCCACTGAGCCGCTGAGCAGACAGGCATCAAATTCAATGCCTTTTTCGTCGAAGAAGCGACGCAGTAGTTCGGGGTAGGTGGTAGCGATACGTTTACCAGCCAGTGATTGGGGACCCTGATAATCGAAATCTTTATCTACGGCTAGCGACAGGCGGCAACCGCCAAAGTCGAGTTTTTGCAGTGGCACATAGTCAGCGGCTTCACCGGCACGTTGACGGGTTAGAAGTTCTTCTTCTAAAACGTTTTCGCCAACCACACCCAAATCACACACGCCGTCCATGATCAAGCCTGGAATATCGTCATCGCGAACTCGTAACAGATCTATCGGCGCATTTTCAACATGGGCGATCAGGCTTTCGCCCTTCATGTTGATCTTAAGGCCACAAGCTTTTAGCAGCTTTTTCGACTCATCGCTGAGGCGACCTTTTTTCTGTATCGCAATGCGAAGGCGCGTGTTGTCAGTCATCTGTTTATCCTTGTCCAAAAATTAAAAAACCCTCGGTGCGATGCATTCCGAGGGTTGTCTTATTTGCGGTGACCGCCGGAAGGCATCTTCTTATAGCCTCCAGCGAACAATCTTCCTGTAAGGCTACTGTTCGTGGTGATGATGGTGATGAATTTCAGTGCTTAGGAAGATTGTCATTTTAATTCCGTGCGTTTTACTCGTTTGTTTGATGGGCACTCTGCCCTACGCGAGTGCTCAAGCTAACCAAGCTTGAAGCGGATTTCAAGTGTTTTTTCAGCATAAAACCATAAAAAAGCGAATATTGATGCAGAAAAAGTGATTTTTGATGCGCTTTCGTTGGCTGGCGACGGGAAGAAAACCTTGCATCTGAGAACAGCAGTCTGCCTTGCAGAGGGTTAAATGGCCAGCAGAATTCAAGTTTTGCCAAAAATTGACGATAATTTAACCAGAAGGAGTTGGTTTTCACACAAGAGCAACGGGAGGTTAAGGTGAGTCAGGACTTACTCATTCCCTTTATTCCGAACATCAATCATACGCGGCCAATGTCGAAACAGGAGCTGCAGGTTAATCGTGTGACGAAGCGCCCTATTGCCAAAAAGGATGAGGAGCATAGAACCGAAACAGAGCAGCTGGAAACGCTCACTTATCTCGATGCGTTAAAACAGCAGATGCGTGAAGCTCATGACGAGACCCACGCACAGCAATCTCTGTTTGAAGAGGAGTCCGAAGGCTCTATACCTGCTTTACCCGCAAATAAACATGGTCTGGCAAAAGCGCTGGAGCAAGCTGTTGATGCTGGAGAGGTGAATGAAGGTAGAGATACCAAAAGTCACTCAAGTGGCTCTGCCGTAAATAATGAACAAGTAGAGCAGTCAGAAACAAAACCAGACGAAAAAGGCAGAGGCGGCGGATTAGATCTGTTTGCTTAAAATTAGGAGACTCTAAAGTAAAGCCGGCTTTTCTATATGATTTACAGTATATTAGCGTTGTATGTCGCTAATTTGATTTTGCTCTGTTTACATTCCTTTTACATCCATTATGTTACGCCTTCCTCATTCTCAACGAAGTGCGTTGTATGCGAATTATTGGGATTGTGTGTGGGCTTATGCTGTTCACTTTGCAGGGAACAGAAGCTCATGCCAGCTTTTCGGAGCTTAAAGAAGACCTCACTCTGTTTCAGGAAGCACGTGATAACTTCTATTACGTTGCCGACAAGGCTAATGAAGTCCGTATCTATACTGATATTGAGAGTCGCTTTGCAGGCGACTGTGAAGATTTTGCGTATTCGTTAGCGATGAAAATAGGTGGGGAAGTCTGGTTTACCTACAATGCGAAGAAGGTACCTCACGCCGTCGTCGTTACTGAGTACGGTATGGTATTTGATAACGAGCTGGAGTGGCCAATGCGCAAGGATGTTTACCCCAACAAGTTACTGTTCAAAATTGGCTTTAGTCATTTTGATACCGTATTTGTTAACGGTGAGATAGCGAAACAGAAAAAGGTCCAGTGATAGCACTTGGGGGCAGGGCTTATCTCACGTAGAATGCCCCCACGTTTTGCAAACCGTCGAGCCCATTCTTGCACCCTGTAGCGCGCTTTTTCGAACAAGACAGTCCGCTTTCAAAGGCCATCAAAGGCTTTTCTCCTCGAGAATCACAGCGAAAAATGGCAGCCGCCATCGGTGACGCTATTGTCAATAAAAAACAGGTAGTGATTGAAGCAGGTACGGGAACGGGTAAAACCTTCGCTTATCTTGTTCCGGCTATCGAGTCGGGCAAAAAAGTCATCTTGTCGACGGGTACCAAAGCACTCCAGGAACAGCTTTTTCATCGCGATCTTCCACTGATTCGAGACGCACTCGGCAAGCCGATTGATATCGCATTACTTAAGGGGAGAGCAAACTACCTCTGCAGTTATCGATTAGAACAGCACCTGTTTCAGCAGTCGGAGATCCGTGATCCGGTTCTGATCGATGAGCTAGTAAGAGTTAAGCGTTGGAGTAATGAAACCGAAGATGGGGATATCGGTGAGCTGGCCGATATTGCGGAAGATAGCCGCGCACTGCCATACGTAACCAGCACGGTCGATAACTGTCTCGGTAAAGATTGTCCTGATTTCGCCAAATGTTATCTCACTAAGGCGCGAAAAAAAGCTAAAGATGCAGATTTGGTGGTAGTGAATCACCACCTGTTTTTGGCCGATATGGTGCTAAAGGACGTAGGCTTTGGCGAGCTTATTCCTGATGCACAATTGGTCGTTTTCGATGAAGCGCACCAGTTGCCTGATATCGCCGCCAGTTATTTTGGTGAGAATGTTTCAACCCGGCAATTATCCGACTTGTCTAAAGATCTCCGACGCGTCTATTTGACTGAGTTAAAAGATACCAAGCAGCTGGGTAAAGCGGCTGACATGCTGGAAAAAGCCGCTGCAGACTTTCGGCTTTTGTTTGGTGCTGATCCCGAACGTGGTAACTGGCGCAATAAAAGTCAGGAGCAAGCGATACAGGTAGGTATCGAGCGACTGAATGATGCCATTGGCTTTGGCTATGATGTGATGAAGCTGGCTATTGGTCGTAGTAAAGAGCTGGATGTACTGTTTGAGCGCGGCGCTAGCTATAAGTCCGCAATGAAGAAGGTGTGCGATGTTGGCGCGCTTGGCTTCAGTTACTGGTATGAAACCACTAAACGCCATGTGGCTTTGCATATTACGCCGTTGAATGTGGCTGAGCGTTTCAGTCAGCACATGGATGACTTGACCGCCAGTTGGGTATTTACCTCTGCGACTTTGCAGGTAGGTGAGAAGTTTGATCATTTCTGCGATCAACTGGGCCTCAAAGATGCCAATACACTGTTTTTACCCAGTCCTTTTGATTACGAGTCTCAATCCCTGCTTTATGTACCAAGAAAGCTGGCAGAGCCTGGCCCGCGATTAGCTGCCTCCGACCTGTTGGCGGCTGCATTGCCACTGATTAAGGCCAGTGGCGGGCGTTGCTTCTTTCTGTTTACCAGCTACCGGATGATGAATCAGATAGCTGAGTTATTACCGGACCAGATTGACCACCCCGTATTTGTTCAGGGTACGGCGCCCAAGCGATTATTGTTGGATCAGTTTGTGAAAGCTGGTGATGCCGTATTGCTAGCGACCGCCAGTTTTTGGGAAGGGGTCGATGTTCGAGGTGACACACTGAGTTGTGTGATTATTGATAAGCTGCCCTTTGCCGCGCCGGATGAGCCGCTTTTGCAGGCAAGAATAGAAGACTGTCGGTTACGGGGCGGAGACCCTTTTGCAGAAGTGCAAATACCACAAGCCGTATTAACCTTGAAGCAGGGCGCCGGAAGACTGATCCGAGATGTAAAGGATCAAGGCGTATTGATGATTTGTGATGGTCGCTTGGTATCCCGGCGCTATGGCCAGATTTTCTTGTCCAGCCTGCCGCCTATGCCGAGAACAAGAACAGAAGGGCGCGCCACCGAGTTTTTGGCGTCGCTGACAACAGATAAAGCTGAAACCACTGAATAACCTGATGTGCTCGCCTTAGGCGATAAAAGTGACTAACAGATGAGTAAAAACCGAATTTTGGCCCTGGATGCCTGTACCGAAGCCTGTTCTGCGGCACTGTATGATGGTGCAGAGTTAATCAGCCGTTATGCGATCTCTCCTCGAGAACATAGCCAACGGTTGCTGCCCATGGTGGATGAACTGCTGGCAGAAGCGGAATTGAAAATTGGTGATGTGGATGCGATTGCCTTTGGACGTGGACCGGGTAGTTTTACCGGCGTGAGGATCTGCGTGGGTTTTGCCCAAGGCCTGGCGCTGGGCGCTGACCGGCCCATGATAGGCATCTCCACCTTGGAGGCAATGGCATTGGAAGCCTCTGAACTTCACCAGCATCGTCAGTTGATTGCCGCGATTGATGCGCGTATGGCAGAAATATATGTGGCTGCTTATGAGGTGTCTGATGGCAAGTGTCAGCCTAGTTGGCCAGAGCAAGTGATCAAACCCGACGTACTGGTTGAGCAAGCAGAGCCGCTGGCTGGGAAGTGGATTGGCGTTGGAAGTGGCTGGGGTACCTATGGCGATCAACTCAAAGGGTTAGCTTCAGAGCTAGAGATCACGGATAGAGTTCAATTTCCTTCGGCGGCCAGCATGGCCAAGCTTGCACTACCAAAACTTTTGGCGGGCGAAGTGCAGGATTGCGCCGATGTGGAGCCCATCTATCTGCGCAACGAAGTCACCTGGAAAAAACTGCCAGGACGCTAGCAGACCCAAGCCTGCAGTCTTGCCTTAATGTTAAAAAGCTGGTGTAGTGGTTAGGTTAAAGTTAACCACTACACGGCCGTGCAAGTACAAACTGTTAACCCTTTCTTCTCTTTCCCTGGTCCAGCGGATACTGGCTTTTTACCTGCTTCGAATGTGGCGGGTACAGGCTCTGCTACCTCGGGAAAACAGCCTTCACCGGTTGATGCTGCCTCTGTCGTCACGCCCGTAAGTTCGGGTTCAGCGTCCGTTTCTGATCAACAACAATTGGCACTTCAACTGCTGCAAAGCCAGTCTACCAGCTACGATCAGCCTAGTAATCGTAATCTCAGAGCCGTTGATGCATACCGCCAAGTAGACGAGGCCCCCAAGCGTGAAGAACTTAGTAACATCTTAGGTGTTGATCTTTACGCCTAAACCATCTGTTATTTGTACCGCTACAACGCTGATTAAACATCGCAGGTGATCTGCTTTATGTTTCCAGTTGTAGGGTCAACAGACCAACTTAAACAAAAACAATAAAAGCTTCAGGGAGAAAAAAATGAAACTCAGATTTAATCGGTCAGCGCTGATGTTTTTAGCTGCGTCATTAACGTTAGGTAGTGCCGTGGCATTTGCTGAGAAGGCGGACCCTAAAGTCGCAACCTTAAAAGTTCTGGCCGAAGATAGTCGTCGTGCCGAAGCCAATCTCACACGTAACCAATATCGCCACCCTGCCGAAACCCTCGCGTTTTTTGGTATTCAACCAGACATGACTGTGGTGGAGCTTTGGCCGGGACGTGGCTGGTATACCGAAATTCTGGCGCCTTATTTGAAACAGGAAGGGCAGTTTGTTGCAGCGGGTTTTCAGGTAGAAGGTATTGATGAATCCAACCGCCGCTTGGCTTATCGCGCGAGGATCGGCAAAGAATATAGAGAAGCCATTGAGACCAATAAAGCATGGTGGGGCCCGGTGACAGAGACCATTTTGGCGCCGCCTACGCATCTGGATATTGCTCCCGAGGGCAGTGCGGATATGGTGTTAACTTTCCGCAACTTGCACAACTGGGAAATGAACGGCGAGATGGAGATGGTGTTTGCTGCCGTCCATAAAGCGCTTAAACCTGGCGGCGTATTTGGCGTTGTTGAGCATCGTTCCGCCGTTACCGATGATGACAAAGCCCGTGCTAAGTCAGGTTACGTCAGTCAGGAAAGAACGATCGAAGCGGCTAAAAAAGCCGGGTTTGAGCTAGTAGCTTCTTCGGAAATTAATGCCAACGCCAAAGATACCAAAGACCATCCAAAAGGCGTATGGACGCTTCCCCCTACGCTGGCGCTGGGTGAGCAGGACCGAGAGAAATATTTAGAGATAGGCGAGAGCGATCGCATGACTCTGAAGTTTGTCAAAAAGTAGTCGCAAAATGATGCATGAGCATTTGCTAGATGTTGAGGGCCGCAGTATCGCGGCCCTTTCCACACATAAAGCGTTACCATCACAACCCATTCTCTGTTTTCATGGATGGCTGGACAATGCCGCCAGCTTTATTCCGCTGATGCAGGCCGCGCCAGAGCTACCCTGGCTGGCAATCGATTGGCCTGGCCATGGTCACTCCTATCATAAGCAGGAGCAGTATCACTTTGTCGATTATGTCGATGAGGTTTATGCCCTCTATCAATTGTTTGGCAACCAACCATTGAACTTGGTGGGACACAGTTTAGGCGGACTGGCTGCAGCCATGTTTGCAGGGAGCTTTCCTGACAAAGTTAAACACCTGGTGTCCATAGAAGCGGTTGGTCCCATGGCCTGGGCCCCAGAAACAGCACCAGAGATCCTGCGTAAGGCGATTTTAAGCCGGCGTCGCCAACCACGGGCTGTTTCAAGCTATCAAACAGAGCAAGAAGCAATTGAGGCGCGTGTTGCGGCACAGCCATGTCTGCCTGAGGCGGCTGCTAAGTTGCTAGTAACACGTAATCTGGAGCAAAAAGATTCTGGTTGGCATTGGCGCTCAGATCCTAAGCTTCGCACCTTGTCGCCACTCAGGGTGACACCTGCACAGGCTGAAGCCTGGGTGAGGGCAGTGTCGGCGCCGACATTGGTCGTAGAAGGTGTTTCTGGCTATGAGATGGTCAAGCAGGCAATCAGTGAGCGAAGATCCTGGTTTCAAACGCTGACACTGGAGCGGATTGGTGGGGGCCACCACCCCCATATGGAATCTGCGGATCGGCTGGCAACACTTGTCAGAGCGTTCTTAAACCCTGATCCAGACACCAATAAT
The DNA here is from genome assembly GCF_039544265.1 of Corallincola platygyrae. NCBI lineage: Bacteria > Pseudomonadati > Pseudomonadota > Gammaproteobacteria > Alteromonadales > Psychromonadaceae > Corallincola > Corallincola platygyrae. The sequence goes on from NZ_BAABLI010000034.1 coordinate 107,076, forward strand.
TGTGGGCTGGAGCAAATACTTTAAACAAGCGTTTTATATTCTTCTCATTTGTGTGCATACTTGCCTGTTAAGGTGAAATGCCCAAACCCTACATTCACCCATATAATCATAACGAGTGGCGTCTTAAACGCCTGAAAATGAGGAGAAGCCCGTGGAGAAGGTCTGGCTAAAACGATACCCCAAAGGGGTTTCAGAATTTATTGATCCTGACCACTATTCATCTCTGCTGGATATTTTTGAAGGCGCTTTTAGTCGTTACGCCGACCAACCCGCCTTTATCAATATGGGGCAGACGATGACTTATCGTCGTCTAGAAGAACAATCCCGCGCCTTTGCTGCGTATTTGCAACAGGATTTAGGCCTTGAGAAGGGCGATCGTGTTGCTGTCATGATGCCAAACCTGCTGCAATACCCAATCGCCCTTTGCGGTATTCTGCGAGCCGGCATGGTGGTGGTAAACGTCAACCCCTTGTATACGCCACGAGAATTGAAGCACCAGCTTACCGATTCCGGCACCAAAGCCATCGTCATCTTGTCGAACTTTGCCCATACGCTGGAAAAAGTGGTTGATGAGACTCCGGTTAAACACGTTATTTTGACCAAGTTAGGTGACCAGCTAAGTGGCCCTAAACGTCCATTGGTTAACTTTGTTGTTCGCTACGTTAAGCGTTTAGTGCCCAAGTACAATCTGCCGGGTGCTTTGTCATTGCGTCGTGCATTGTCTCGCGGCAAACATATGCAGTACATCAAGCCGGAACTGACCGGTGGAGATTTGGCTTTCCTGCAGTATACCGGCGGCACCACTGGCGTCGCGAAAGGGGCCATGCTGACACACCGCAACATGGTAGCAAACCTCGAACAGGTGCGAGAGGTTATTGGGCCGCTGCTTGAGCAGGGCAAAGAGTTCGTGGTGACTGCGCTGCCGCTTTATCACATCTTCGCTCTGACCGCGAACATGCTTACCTTTATGCAGTTAGGTGCCAAGAACTTACTTATCACCAACCCAAGGGATATGCCTAACTTTGTCAAAGAGTTGGCCAAGTACCCGTTTACCGTGATAACCGGCGTAAACACCCTGTTTAATGGGCTGCTAAATACCCCAGGCTTTTCTGAACTCAATTTCAAACAGATGCGTCTGTCGTTGGGCGGCGGTATGGCCGTGCAACGAGCGGTTGCAGAGCGTTGGCAGGAAACCACGGGTAAGCCATTGCTGGAAGGTTATGGTTTAACTGAGTGTGCGCCGTTGGTGACGGTATCCCCATACGACTGCACTGGTTTCAGCGGTACCATTGGTGTTCCAGCGCCATCGACGGAAGTACGTATTGTAAATGAAGAGGGCATGGAGCAGCCTATCGGTGAAGCAGGTGAACTTCAGGTGAAAGGGCCGCAGGTAATGAAGGGCTACTGGCAGCGCCCAGATGCTACGGCAGAAGTGCTGAAAGACGGCTGGTTTGGTACTGGGGATATTGCCACCTGTGATGAAGAGGGCTTCTTCCGCATCGTTGACCGCAAAAAAGATATGATTCTTGTGAGTGGCTTTAACGTGTTCCCTAATGAGATTGAAGACGTGGTAGCCCTGCACAATGATGTCATTGAGTGTGCGGCGATTGGTGTGCCCCATGATGTCAGCGGCGAGATCGTTAAGTTGTTTGTCGTTCGTCGAGACGAGAAGCTGGGCCAGGAAGAGGTGATTCGCCACTGCCGTAAGAACCTTACCGCCTACAAAGTGCCAAAAATTGTTGAGTTCCGTGAGGAACTACCAAAGACCAATGTTGGCAAAATTCTGCGTCGCGAACTTCGCGATGAGGAGTTAAAGCAAGCTCAAACAGCTTGATCTACGGATAAGATTCTAGCTGATAGGCAAAGATAAACACGCCGTAGTGCTTTATTGAAAGGTGTTGCCCCGTTAAGATCGGGGCAACGCCTTTTTTAATCAAAGTAGTTTCCCGTGACAGATATCCTTTCATCGGCCGAATATGTCGATTCCCAGACTCGCCTTCTTGCTTTGTGTCAGCAGTGGCGTCAGGCCAAGGTACTGGCGATCGATACTGAATTTGTCAGGGAGAGAACGCTTTATCCTCGCTTAGGTTTGATTCAGATTTGCGATGATATTGGTACCTACCTGATAGACCCATTACCAATCGAAGACTTTCGGGATCTCGCCGCCATCCTGGCAGATCAATCCATCGTTAAAGTGCTGCATGCCTGTGGTGAGGATTTGGAAGTGTTTAGGCACCATTTGAATGTGGTACCCGCGCCTGTATTCGATACGCAGATCGCAGCCACCTTTGCAGGATTAGCGGTGAACCCTGGTTATGGCAAGCTGGTGGAGTTGCTGCTTGGCGAGGTACTGGCGAAAGAGCATGCACGTACCAACTGGCTGCAGCGGCCACTGTCTGATGCTCAGCTGGAGTACGCGGCGCTGGATGTCGATTTTCTCTTTAAGATTTACCCGCAGTTGCTTGAGAAATTGACCGCGCAGAATTGGTTGGAGGCTTGTCAGCAAGAGTGCCAGCGTTTTGTGAATGAGCGGCTTAAACAAACACCTAAGTCATTGCAATACAGGGATATTAAGAACGGCTGGTTGTTAAAGCCCGCTGAGTTGGCTGTGTTGCAGGAGCTGGCTGTTTGGCGAAATCAAGAGGCCAGAGAGAGAGATTTACCGCTGGGTTTTGTTTGTAAGGATGAACAGCTGATCGCTTTTGCGCAGAAACAACCGCAGTCGATGCATGATCTACGACAGTTGGGCGGCCTGCCTCCTTCGGTTATTCGAAAGTACGGCAGTAAGATACTTGAGGCCATCGAACATGGTCAGTCCTGGCCTGAAGAGGCCTATCCAGCAAAACTCACTCGTTTGATCGACTATAGCGATTACAAACCCGCGCTCAAGAAGCTAAGAGCGGCTGCTGAGTCCGCTGCGGAAACTACGGGGCTTCCGGTGGAACTGGTAGCGTCAAAGCGTCTGCTAAATGACTTTCTCAGTTACCAATGGAAATGGGATGAAGAAGAGAAACAGGCCCGAGGGGAGCCAGCCATAACGCAGGCATGGCGCAAGCCTTTTTTTGCTGAGGTTTGCGACGAGCTTTCAGCTTGATCGCACAACTTGGCTACTTGCTTCCCTCATCCAAGTAGCCAGGTTATAGATCTCTGATCTATGTCTTCGAATTAAGCCGATTTTTTTCGTATCTTCAGAGTCTTACCTTTTTGATTTTGTTCGCATGTGCACACATTGCAGAGAGATAAGTAGTACTTTGCCTGATTAGGTTTGTATAGCTTTGGATATGAAAGAACGGATTGATAATGGGGCAAAGGTCGAGATTGAGCAGCTCAAGTATGCGCTCGATAACGTGCCCGCATATGTCTACATCAAGAATGCACACTCCCAATACCTTTATGCCAACCGTCTGACGCTCGACCTTTTCGGGTGTACAGAGACCACTCTATTCGAATTCACTGATAACGATTTTTTTCCACCCGAAACGGTAACTCGTTTAAGAGAAGTCGATCTTAGAGTTTTAGCTGGGGAGCATACTCAGGAGGAGATAACCGTAGATAATCCTGATGGTAGTCAGACGTTTTATTGGGAGGTAAAGACGCCAGTCAGAAGCACTTCCGAGCCGGAAAAGATCATTGGGATATTGGGGATCTCGACGGACATAACAGACAGGAAATTGCTGGAAGAGAAGTTGCAACATGCGGCTTCAACAGATGAACTGACGGGATTGGCAAACAGACGGATGTTGTATGACCGGTTGACTCACGCCTTACTGATCAGCAAACGTCATCAAATATATGGTGCGGTGATCTTTGTCGATATCGATCGCTTTAAATCTCTCAATGATGCCTATGGTCACTTGGTTGGCGACAAGTACCTGATTGAGGTGGCTCAACGCATCAAATCTGTTGTCCGAGACTACGATACGGTTGCAAGATTGGGTGGTGACGAGTTTGTGGTACTGCTGGAGAGTTTAGAAACTGATGAGAACCTGGCTCGTAAAGATGCTGATGAAATAGCGAGTAAAATTCAATCATCCATTCAGCAACCTTTCCAGATGAATGACCTTATCTATCAAGGCTCAGTGAGCACAGGGATATCATTGTTTTTGGGGGTTAAGCGTACTGCCGAAGAGCTTCTCGCAGATGCTGACGACTCGATGTACAAACTTAAGCGAAGTCGATTAGCTGAGTGCTAATTCTTGGTTTATCCGGGAACTTTGCTCGAACCGAAGTCATACGTTCGACGGTTAAAGCAAAAACCGCAGTGTGAGACTGCGGCCTTTTATCAACAAGAAAGCGCTAAAAATCTATTTCTTGCCCGGGGTGGGTAACCCTGTCATACGTTCAACAGAGTCCAAAACCTCACCGTGCTGACGGATATAAGATTCGACTAATGCCTGCCATGCTGAACAGTAACCTTCCTGATCTATGATGATCTGAAGTTCTTCTGAGCTTAAGCCCACTTGAGATACACCTTCCAGCTCTCCTTGTTCTGGCGCATTGTTCAGAACAATAAAGCCTTCGAGTTGCTGGTAACACTCCTGCTCCATTGGAGATACGCCATCTGGCATTTCAGCCATTACAGGCGCAGCCAATAGTGCCATCAATAGTAAACTTACTCTTCTTAACATTGTCACATCCTGAGACTTCGCACTTGCTACTCGAAAATTTGAGTCGGCAATGATTATTTCATTTTCAAAAGGTTAACATGATTTTATTTTGCTGCATTAGCGGCATATTCTAACGCAAATTCTGCCTACACTTAACGAAAGGAACTGTGATCAGGTGAACGTGATGGGAAAATTACTGAAAGGCTTAGCCATCGTTGTCGGCGTATTGATCGCCATTATTGTTGTGGTATTGATGATTTTTGACCCCAACAAATACAAACCAGAAATCACTACGCAAGTGGAACAACATACTGGTAGGACACTGCGTATTGAGGGAGATATCGGCTTACAGTTATTCCCATCCATCGGTTTTGCCGTCGACGGCGTTTCGCTGAGTAATGCTGCGGGCTTTCCGGAGCAACCCATGTTGCAGGTGGAATCAGTTTCTGTGGCGGTAGATCTCATGCCTCTGCTAAGCGGGCAGATTGTTATTGATGAAGTCGCGTTGTCTGGTGCGACTCTTCGTATCCAGACCAAGGACGGGGTAACTAACCTAGATGACCTAGCTTCAGAGTCAGAGCCTGAAGTGGATAAGCCTGAAGAGCCGCAGGCTCCGGCCGCTGAAAAGTCACTACTTCCTAACGGTTTTTACCTTGGAGGTGTATCGCTCAGCGATTTATCACTGGTTTCCGAAGACTTAACAGCCAACACACGCCAACAAGTTGTCGTAGAGCAGTGTTTCCTGGGGCCGGTTGCTGCAGGTATGAAGGGAAGACTTGATTGTCAGATCGATTTGAGTACGCCAGAGTTAACTGCGGCTCTGGGACTAACCGGTGAGTTGACCATCCCAGAGCAACAGAACCAGATCTCGATTAGCAGTTTAGAGTTGAATTTGGAGGCCGAGGGCGAAGCCTTACCTAAGGGCAAAGCGAAGCTGGAGATTTCTACCAATTTGAACTACCTGCTTGAAGACAAGCTCGCTTCACTCAAGCCGTTAACGATTGATCTTGATGGTCAGCGCCTGGATGGCAGTTTATCCGTGGCCCATCATTCGGTGCCAGTTGTTCGATTTGAGCTGGCCTCTGATCTCATTGATGTTGACGCATTGCTACCACCACAACAGGAAGGTCAGGCTGAACATGCTGACGAGGAAGGTGCTCCTGCTGGGCCAGCTGAGGAGCCCAATCTACAAGGGCTTAAAGGGTTAGATGTTTCCGGCACGCTGGCAGTGAAACTGCTCAAAGCGAGTGGGCTGGAAGTTCAGGACCTATCGTTGGCAGTCAAAATTTCAGAGGGCCAAGCCAGCGTTGCGCCGCTTCTGGCTAAATTTTATGGCGGCGACATTGCTTTGTCTGCCCATGTGAATGGTAATCCGTATCCTGCAAGTTACGAGTTGAGTTCTCAGGTTCGCGATGTAGAGGCGTTGCCTCTGGTGAAAGCATTGGCAGAGAAAGAACTTATTTCAGGTAAAGCCAGCGTGAGCATGCGGGTGAAAGGGGTCGGTTTGACACCTGATGCAGTCAAAGCGAAAGCGCAGGGCAGGGGGAATTTTGAATTCAAAGACGGTGCGGTTAATGGCATCAACGTGCCTCACTTGATCCGTTCGACTTATGCCACATTGACTGGTAGCGAAGCTGAACAAAATGCGCCTCAAAAAACTGATTTCACTTCTCTTACCGGTTCTTTCAACATTAAAGATGGCTCAGTTACCAACCCAGATCTTCTTATGATGTCGCCGCTGCTTAGGCTCAACGGTAAAGGCAATGTCAATTTACTGAAAGAGGATATGGATTATCGTCTGTTGGTGGCGCTTGTTGCCAGCCTGGAAGGGCAGGGAGGTAAAGGCACCGATGACCTGACCGATGTTGAGATCCCGCTGCATATATCCGGTGCTATGACCGCGCCTGACATTTCATTGGATTTGGAATCGGCGATGAGCCAAAAACTTAAGGGTGATTTAGAAGGGAAACTGGACGAAAAGCTTAAGGAAAACGAGAAGCTCAAATCGTTGAAAGATAAACTGGGCGACTTTTTGTAAATCACGACTTTGATACTTGCATATCGCGGCGGCTTTACGCTATAGTCGCCGCGCCTTTCGGGGCTGTGTTATGGTGGCCTTATTGGTCCCCCCGCAACGATAGTTTGTGAATCTGGTCAGGCCCGGAAGGGAGCAGCCACAGCAGATGACTCGTGTGCCGGGGTGTGGCTGGTAAGGTCGCCACCCCCAACACTTTTCTTTAGTTTTTCTCGTTTTCTCTTTCTCGTAAAAAGCCCAACGACTTTTCGACAGCATCTTTTGCCTGCATCTCCATTTGCAGACGCTCATTGGCTGGCAGATAGAAAGCCATATCAACTTCGTGGCGGATATACCTGGGTGGTAGCTGATTCAGCGCAAGGCACATTAAATCTGACTGGAAATCCACGTCATTGGATTCGTCAATATTTAACTTGGCAATACGGTCGGCGACGAGGTGTTCAAAATAGTTTTTGATATCTAAATCCAGCTTCATATTAACAGCTCTGCTATTGCGAGAAAGATAACTGGAAGATAGCTAACTATTTGATGAACTGGCAATGTCAGCCATCACACTCTTAACGAGTAATGATGGCTGATAATAGAAGTGCTGTTACTGACTCAATATCTCTTTGATAAATGCCTGACGTGTTTCAACGTCAGCTTCTTGCCACCAATATCTGAGCATTTCCAATGCTTTTGGCGACGCTTCCTGCGGCAACTTTCCTGCTGGTGTTGTTACGACTGCACCGGCTTTGGTTGCTGGTACCGCAGTGGCTGGATCCGGCGTTGCAACGGCAGAACCTGATGGTGCTTCATACACTTCTTCACTATCAGGCAGGGCCAGTAGGTTAGCCAACCAGTTTTGCTGCTGTTTGACCTGAGTTACCTGACGGGAAACAACAGGCTGACCATCTTGTTTGTTTATCAACGCTACTTTTGGGTTCTTGGCAAACTTCTCAGCTTCTTCTTCATCTTCGGGTTCATCCAGAGTTATCGAGAACTCACCGTTCTGGATAGCAGCGAATCGGATATAAAGAGGAACGGATTTTATAACGGCGTGTGCCCCCTCATCGTCCTCGAATAGATCTTTGTATCTGAGCTCTAATACGTGCTCGCCGGGGGCTAAAGTAAGTGATTCTGGCTGGTTTAGCAGGCGGAATCCAAGATCTTTACCATCAACGCTGATAACTTCGATTACCTCAGGAATATCAACTTCCGTGTTGGCAACAGCAAACTGACAAATAAGAGCAGTGCTAATCCCGATGATACATTGAAATAGTCTTTTCATTTTATCCTCTATTGTGAGCTTCGTTGGCGCTGAGCCGCTGTCAGTTGCTCTTCCAGTTGCGTTAGCGCGTTGCGACACTTCTGCAATCGCTCTTTTTCTTTATGTAACCAACCTCGCCACTGATCTCTGAATTGATCACTGCGCGCTTCTTCTACAGCCTTTTGGCACTGCCTTACGCGTGCGAGCAAGCGCCGTTCATAATCGCGATGCTTATTAATTGATTCAGTGAGCTTAGCAAGAGCATTTTGATCGCCGTCGCCTTGGAAGTTAGGCTTCGCAATTTGAACTGCGCGAGCAAGAGCCAGCAGCTGGTCTTCAAGTCGTTCAGCATAATATTGCAGAAATGTTTCACTTTTGTGGCACTGAATTGCTTGTTCCAACTGACCCAGTGAAGTTAAACAGGTATCGAATGCTTGTTTAAGTGACAGAGAGTAGGGGCCAAATAACTCTTGGTGGAAGATGTTTCCTGACAGTGATTCACTCTTTATTTTCTTTCCGAGAGCGTTGATTAGGGATCTGGTTTTCTCCAGGTTTGCAGATTGAATTGAATTCATTACCAAGCTCGCCATGCTAGATTTCCAGCCATTACAATGACCATGGTGATGAAAACGGGCCGGATAAATTTAGCACCAAATCGAATAGCAGAATGGGCGCCAATGAACGAGCCCAGCATAATAAATCCGCCCATCGCCAGGCCCATCAACCAATTGACGTGGCCTAACCAGATAAATGCCGCCAGAGAGCATGCATTACTGACAAAGTTCATGGCTTTGGCTACACCGGAACTCCAAAGGATATCTATTTTGTACAGTACCATATTTGATACTGTCCAGAAGGCTCCCGTTCCCGGACCCGCAAAACCATCATAAAACCCCAGGGTTATTCCCTGAGACACCTGTTTACGTGAGAGGCTGGCGGAAGCCTTGGGTAATTTCCCTTCGTTGTTATCTATCTTAGGTTGGAAGAGAGTGTAAATGGCTATCAGGATGATGATGACAGGAAGCATCTTTTCCAGAACGTCGCTGCTAAACATGTCAACCATAAAGGTACCGATTATTGCACCCAATGCAGTGGTCAGCAGCGACTTCCACCAAAACAGTGGCGAAAATAGCTTCTTTCTATAGTAGGTAAGGCTGGCGGCAAAGGAGCCAAAGGTCGCAGCCAGCTTGTTTGTACCCAGAACTATGTGCGGAGGTAGTCCCGCTGACATCAGGGCTGGGACGGTTAACAGACCACCACCACCAGCAATTGCGTCTACAAATCCTGCGACCAGCGCGGCACCGCATAGCCAAAGCCAGATGTGTAGCTCAGGGGCGAGTTCCAACATGAATAAAAATTAATAGGGGAAAGGGAAATAGCGTACCACATTACACGAAAAAACCAGGCGAGAAGTCGACGATTTGAACCCTCTTTCTACTTTAGAAATATTTCCCCCGATTGGTGCAGGGCTTTAAGGCAATCTTTTGTTACACCTTGAAACACCGCAGGTTAACGCTGCGCCAATTTAGCGCAAATGCGCACCAGAACTGCCTCCAATTAAGTAGCGGCTAATTTTTAACCTGTTGATTATCAAGAAGTAGCGTACTCGTATGGAATGTAAAGTCGGGTAAACATTTATTAATCAAATGTAAAAATGGTGTTGACCAATTAGGGAGTCATGTGCTTATATCCACGATGCGACAGAACAGGTTTGCACGTTGAAACTTGTTCAACTCCGGACTGGCTCAGTCAGCCGGAAAATAAAAAAAACACTTGAAAATAAGTGGTCCAGGGAGAAATACAGATGTATACATCCAGCAAGCTGGCTACGGCTGTTCGCCTAGCCATGGTTGGTGGTGCTTTTGCGAGCGCCGCAACCGCAGTTCCTGCATTCGCAGCGGACGAAGAAGTAGAACGTATTGAGGTAACAGGTTCACGTATTAAGCGTACTGACCTGGAAACTGCCAGTCCTGTAAGCATCATCTCCGCTCAGGATTTGATGGACAAGGGTATCACCCGAATTGACGATGCTCTTCGTCAAATGACATCAACCGCTGGTGCAGCGTTGGGTACCAACGTTAACAACGGTTCTGTTGGTAAAGCAGAAGCTAACATGCGTGGTCTTGGCTCCGAGCGTACTCTGGTGTTGGTAAATGGTCGCCGTTTCCCAATGTCAGGTACTGGTGCAAACGCGTCTGTTGACCTTAACAATATTCCAGTAACCTTCATCAAACGTATCGAAGTATTAAAAGATGGTGCTTCTGCAGTTTACGGTTCTGATGCAATCGCCGGTGTAATCAACGTTATCCTTAAAGACGATTTCGAAGGTTTCCAGTTTGATGCTCAGTACGGTGAAACGTTTGAAGATGATGGTGAAGAAGGCACATTGAGTGCGACCCTTGGCCAAAGTTTTGACCGTGGTCACTTCGTTGTAAACGCGACTTATTACAACAAAGAAGAGGTTCGTCAGGCTGACAGAAGTTACTCTGAATGTCCTTATTTCGAGTTCCTTGACCTTGATGGTGACGGTAAACTTGACAAATTCTGCGGTGGTTCATCTGGTGTGATTGGTGGCCGTGGTAACATCATCGGATACGATTCAGACGGTGACGGTACTCCTGATAACCCACAAATGACTTGGCTGCCAGGTGGCCAGAACTTGGATCCTGTACCTGCAGGTGGCCAGAGCTACAAGCCATACAGCTTCTTTGAAGATAGCTATAACTACTCATCAGCGTCTTACCTTGAAACTCCTCAGAGCCGCGTTCAGCTGAACTTCCTGGGTAACTATGAAATTTCAGACGAGTTAAGTGTTTTTGCTGAAGGTATGTACACTAACCGTCGCTCTAATCAGCAGATGGCGCCTACTCGTCCAGATGGTCTCGGTACTTCAACCGCTGGTTCTTTCTACAACCCTACTACGCATGATGGATGGTTCTCTCAGAACGGTTTCTTCAATGACGTAAACGGTGACGGCGTTTGGGATGAGAACGATGAGTATGACGTGAACATGAATACACGTCGTATGGTTGACATCGGTCCTCGTCAATTCGAGCAGGAAGTTGACACCTATCGGTTGGTTACAGGTTTCAACGGTGCATTTGACGCGCTTGATACTACATTCGACTGGGAAGTTTTCTACCAGTACGCTCGTAACAATGGTACTGCGAAAGTTAAAGGCCAGGTTAACAAAGAGCGTTTCGCCCAAACTATGGACGAATCAGTCTGTATCGAAGGTGGTAACGGTATTGACGAAATCCCATGTGCAAACTGGTTCGGTGTTGGTCACATGACCGACGATCAGTTGGCTGCAGCTGCTAACTACGTTTCATACACTGAAGTAGATACTGGTCACAACAGTCAGGAACTGTACGGCGCTAATATCGCTGGTGAAATCTTTGAACTGCCAGCAGGTATGCTTGGTTTCGCTTTCGGTGTAGAGCATCGTCGTGAAACTGGTTCAGATAACCCAGACGTCCTGTCTCAGTACGGTATCGGTGGCGGTAATGCTGCACTACCTACTGAAGGTGAATACTCTGTAGACGAAGCATATATCGAACTGGCAATTCCAGTTCTGGAAGATTTGCCAGGCGTTAAGCGTTTAGACGTTACTACGGCTATGCGTTACTTCGACTACTCTACTTTCGGTTCAGACAGTACTTGGAACATTGGTGCAACTTGGGAAATCAATGATAACTTCATGGTTCGCTCTAAGTTCACAAAAGATGCGTTCCGCGCTCCAAGTATCCCTGAATTGTTCGGTGGTAATGGCGATTCATACGAAGGCTACACTGATCCATGTAGCAACTGGGAAGATCTTGATCCTGCCAGCAACACATACCAAAACTGTATGAATGATGTTGCGTCTGGTTTTGAGCAACAAGATGGACAGGTTCGTGCAATTGCTGGTGGTAATGAAGAACTGAACCCAGAAGTGGCTGATATCTTCACTGCTGGCTTCGTTGCTGATTTCGATGGCATGGTAGATGGTCTGTCTCTGACCGTTGATTACTACAGCATTGAAATTGACGATGCTATTACAAGTATCGACCCAACAACCAAGCTCAATCAGTGCTACGCATCTGATGACGGTGGCCTGGGCGGTACAGGTAACTACTGTGGAGACTTCACTCGTCTCGCTGATGGTGAAGTAGATGGTATCCTGTTCTTGAATGAGAACGCTGCCAAGCTTGAAACTGCAGGTGTGGACTTCAACGTACGTTATAACTTCCAAGCAACAGGTCTGGATTGGACTGTGAGCTGGGATACTACTTGGGTTGATAAGTTTGAAGAAACTACTCCAGATGGAACCAAGTATGACTATGTTGGTGTTGTGACCTTCGGTGCAGGTTCTACTCCAGAGTGGAAATCTAACCTAGGCTTGAACGTAGCGGGCGATCAGTGGGATGCGTTCTACCAGATCCGTTACATTGACTCCATGACAGACGAAGCGAAAGCTCTGTTTGGTGAAGATCCTAATGACTACGCTGATCCAGGCAACCTGGAAGTTGATGAAGTTTGGTACCACGATGTATCGTTTGGTTACAACTTCAGCGACAACATCCGCGTACAAACAGGTATCAACAACCTTTGGGATGAAGAGCCTCCGTACTACGTAAGCTACAACGACTCTAACACAGATATCTACACCTACGACTTGGTGGGTCGCCGCTGGTATCTGAGCACGCAGATCAACTTCTAAAAGTTGTTGAAGCAATGCTAAATAAGGGTGGACATTTGTCCGCCCTTTTTTTTTTGACTAAGACATACTGAGATTGTTATGAATCCTGAGTGATAGAGGCAGAATTGCCATTAGTTTGTTGCGCTAAGGGTGTTGGTATGTTGAAGGTTTGACGAAGAGTTATGCAAAGAGGTTTCAATGTCATCAGTTCATATAGGAATGCACTTTGCGGTACCTATTATTCAAGCAAGGTTTGAAGCACCAAGGGGGCTAAATACTGAACTACTGGACCTTTGCCTTAGTTGGGAAAAATCCGGTACATACAAAGCGGAGGAGCCGGTCCCGACGAATCAAATCAATATTTATGAGTCTGAGTGGAATTTTCTTGAGGTCGATAACCATGCTGTTAAAGAGCTGAGACAGTTTATATTGAGAACCCTATTGCCTGCTGTTGCACACCTGAATGGTTACACTCAGTCTGAGGCGGCGCGGCTTAAACCTAGGTTCCACAGCTGGTTTCACGTAACGTCTAAGGGAGGCTATATATCGCACCACAATCACCCAAACGCGAGCTGGTCAGGGATCTATTTCGTTTCTCCAGGTGAAAAACCATCCGACTTTTCTGACAGTGGTCGGGTTAAGTTTCTTACGCCAAATCCTGGCGTAAAGATGCACAGGGACAGGGGGAATGGGTCGTTAAAGGGGCCGTTCAGTCAAAATACGTTTGTGATAGAGCCTGAAGTATCTAAGCTGGTACTCTTCCCAAGCCATCTCATGCATGAAGTAAGTCCTTTTATGGGACAGGACAAGCGAGTAACCATTGCTTTTAATTGTTGGTTTGATTAGGGCTCTTAACAATTCGCTTCAGCTACTGTCTAAAAATGTTGCCAGCAAGTAATAATCGATTGGCAGGATTTATTGACATTAAGGGTCAGATCTAAGAGGATTTGCCAGTTGTTGTGCGGGGAACCGCATAAATAATCTATAACAAAGACAATAGCCAAAAACCCATGACTAAGATCATGGAAATTTTAACGCCAATAGTTGGTTGGGAACTATGTCCAGAGTAAGCAAAAAAAGCTTGATCGCATCAGCGCTGGCAGGGGCCTTTGCTCTTTCCGCGATGAGCGTTTCCGCTGAGCCTCTTTCTGATGTCCAGGCAGAATCAGGCCGCATTCACAAAGAAGCAGCAAAATCACAACAGAAAATCGATAGCTTGTACGAGCAGAGCCAAGATCTGCTTGCCGAGTATCGTGAAGTTGTCGATCAGACTGAAAACCTTAAAGTCTACAATGATCACCTTCAGCGTTTGGTTAACGACCAAAACGCTGTGCTGGCTTCACTGCAAAAGCAGATTGATGGCATCGAAGACACTAAGCAAGGTGTTGTACCTTTAATGTATCGTATGATCGATACGTTAGAGCAATTCATCCAATTGGATGTGCCAATTCTTATCAAAGACCGTAAAGAGCGTGTTGAGCGTCTGCGTGAACTGATGGGGCGTTCTGATGTAACAACATCAGAGAAATACCGTCAGGTACTTGAGGCTTATCAGATCGAAAACGATTACGGTAACAAGATTGCTTCATATCAAGGTGAGCTGGAACTAGACGGTAACAACGTTACTGTTGACCTGTTCCATCTCGGCCGCGTTGTATTTGTAGCTCAGTCTCTCGATCAGAAAAGTGCTTGGGTTTGGGACAACGATGCCCGTGCGTGGCAAGAGCTCGGTGATGAGTATCTGAACCCGATTACCCAAGCTATTCGTATGGCTCGTAAGCAGGCCGCGGTAGATCTGATTAAGCTTCCTGTTAAAGCTGCGGAGATTGCACAATGAGAAAAGTACTAGCTAGCATTTCTGTCGCTGCTGCTATGATGATGGCCGTTGCGCCAGTATCAGCGAACGTTGGCAACTTGGACCAATTGTTACAGCAGGTCAAAAAAGATCGCATTAGTGAGCGTAAGCTTAACAAAGAGCGTGAGCAGGAGTTCCTATCGGAGCGTGCTGACAAATTAGCTCTTTTGAAGAAAGCAAAGAAAGCGCAGGCAGCTGAAGAAGCTCGTCAGGTGCGCTTGCAAAAGCAATTTAACGCTAATGAGCTTGCTCTGGTAGAGAAAGAAACAGAGCTGGAGAATGCGAAAGGTACACTGGGTGAAATGTTTGGTGTTGTTCGCCAGGCTGCCGGTGACACCGTTGGTCGCATCTCTACTTCAATCGTAAGTGCTCAATACAAAGGCCGTGGTGAATTGCTTTCTAAGCTTGCTGAAGCAAAAGAACTACCTACTTTGACTGAGCTTGAAGAGCTTTGGTTTGCACTTCAGACTGAAATGACTGAATCCGGTAAAGTTGTTAAGTTCAATTCTGAAGTTGTTGAGTTAGAAGGTGGTAGCACAGAACAAGCTGTGACACGTGTTGGTACTTTCAACCTATTGGCTGAAGACAAGTACCTGTTGTTCGGTGCTGACACTGGCACAGTACAGCCTCTGGGCCGTCAGCCTGATGGTTATGTTGTTGGTCTTGTACCGGCCTTTAACTCTCATACCGAGGGCTTTGAGCCTCTTTATATCGACCCATCACAAGGTCTGATTCTGGGGCTGCAAACTGCCAAAGCTACGCTGACAGAGCGCTATCACCAGGGCGGTGTCGTTGGTTACATCATTACCGGTGTATTGGCATTGGGCTTCCTGATTGCTATCGAGCGCTTCATCACGCTTGGTTTCATCGGTGCCAAGATCCGTCGTCAGCTGAAGGACACTTCTACACCTAGCGAAGGCAACCCGCTGGGTCGTATTCTTAAGGTTTACCAAGAGAACAAGGCTTCAGATACTGAAAACCTTGAACTCAAACTTGATGAAGCCGTATTGCGCGAGACTCCTCGAATCGAACGCGGCGTTGCTATCATCAAAATCCTCGCAGCCATCGCCCCACTATTGGGTCTGTTGGGTACCGTAACAGGTATGATTAAGACGTTTGAGTCAATCACCCTGTTTGGTACTGGTGACCCGAAAGTAATGGCTGGTTCAATCTCTATGGCTCTCGTAACTACAGCTCAAGGTCTTATCGCGGCATTGCCTCTGATCCTTGTTCATAGCTTGGTTGCTGCGCGCAGTAAGAGCATTGTTCAAGTGCTGGATGAGCAAAGTGCAGGCATCGTTGCTGCACACGCGGAGCAGGAGAAGGCCTAATGATGATTTACCTGATGGAGCTTTGGGAATCTGTCAGGAACTTCATCGCTACTGGCGGTGACGTCCTCTGGATCGTTGCGGCCGCGCTCTTCCTAATGTGGGTACTGATGATCGAAAGATACTGGTTCCTTTACGTCGAGTTTCCTCGCGTTCGTAAACAAATTGTTTCGGACTGGGATTCTCGCGCGGATACCACATCTTGGTACGCACACAGGATCCGTGAGGCCTGGATTTCCGAAGCGGCTGAAAAGCTGAACGCTCGCATGCTGTTAATCAAAACCCTGGTGGCCGTATGTCCACTGATCGGGTTGTTGGGTACTGTTACCGGTATGATCGCTGTATTTGAAATTATGGCGGTACAAGGGACAGGTAACCCACGTTTGATGGCATCAGGTATCTCTATGGCAACCGTACCGACTATGGCGGGCATGGTTGCTGCATTATCAGGCGTATTTTTTAGTTCACGCCTGGAGGCCAAAGTAAAAGTGGCCAAAGAGAGCTTGATTGACAGCTTGCCGCATCATTAAAGAGAGATTTTGAGATGGCACGTAAACATAGAAGCCAAGAAGAAGAAGCTGGTATTGATATGACGCCGATGCTCGACATCGTGTTCATCATGCTTATCTTCTTCATTGTTACTACCTCTTTTGTGAAAGAAGCGGGTATTGAAGTTCTTCGTCCTAAGGCGAGTACTGCAAGCAAACAGAAAAATGCCAACATCTTTATTGCCGTCCGTGAAAACGGCGAAATTTGGATGGATAAGCGTATGGTTGACGTGGAGCGCGTAGGCGCGAACATCGAACGTATGCTGGCTGAACAGCCTACTGACACTGTAGTGATCCAAGCCGACGTTGAAGCTAAACACGGCGTTGTTGTGAAGGTCATGGATCAGATTAAGCAGGCGGGTATCGACAAGATATCGGTTGCCGCGGAGAACAACTAACTATGGTACGGTTACTGATTTCCCTGTTATTGGGCGTAGCCGTCACCTTCGGTCTGTTCGTATTTATGGCCGCCCTGATTGGTGGGGGGCCAAAGCGGCACGAAGCGGGTGCGCCAACACCCGTGATCGATATTGTGATGGACAAGCCTAAGTCGGCTGTGCAGGAGCGTCGTCGCGTTCCACCTCCGCCGCCGCCTCCGCCAAAGCAGCCGCCTAAGGCGCCTCCGGTGGAACCAGATCCGGTTGATAATTCAGCCCCTGGTATTTCATTGGACGTACCTGCTGTCGACATTTCGTCAGACTCTGGTGGTATGGGTAGCCCTGGGGTACTCAAGAAGGAAGGTGACGCTACTCCTAAAGTGCGTATTCCACCTGACTATCCAGCGAAGGCTGCTCGAGATGGCATCGAAGGTTGGGTTAAGCTTCGATTCACTATCGGCACTGATGGCCGCCCGAAAGATATTAAGGTGATAGATGCTGAGCCGAGGCGCGTGTTTGATAAAAACGCTAAGCGTGCTTTGCGTAAGTGGGTATATGATCCTAAATTCGAAGACGGAAAGGCAGTTGAGCAACCTGGTATAGTTGTGCAGCTTGACTTCTCTCTTGATGGAGGCAACTGATGCATATTAAGAAAAATTTTGTTCTTGGTATTGCCTTAGCTACTGCCGTTGCCATTGGGTATGTTCCCAGCTTTGACGCAGCTGCTGCTGACAATAAAAAAGACCCTGTGGCTGAGAAGCATAAAAAGCGGAAAACTCAGCTACTGTCTCCAACTGTCGGCAAAAAAGTTACTAGAGCATTCGAAGCTTTTTCCGAGAATAACGATATCCCGGCAGCGATTGAAATCCTGCTCGATGTCAAAAAGAAAGCAAGCAAGTCGTATGACAAGGCCTATATTGACCGTTTCTTAGGTAATATGTACGCCTTACAGGAAGGTCAGGCGGGTAAAGCCGTTGAGCTGTTGAAGGCGGCAGTAGCACCTGACATTTTGAATACGGCAGAACAGGCTCAAACGCTAAGGCTTTTGGCTGACTTGCAAATGCAGACTGAGAAGTATGCAGATGCTATCGCTTCTTATGACGCGTGGATGGAGTTCACCGGTAAAGAAGAAACTGCCGTGTACCTGCGTAAGGCACAGGCTTACTATCAGATCGGTCGCTTTTCTGACATGATTGCACCAATCGATAGAGCCATTGCAGTTTCTGAAAAGCCTGAGAAAAATGCATACGTGTTGAAGCTTTCTTCTTATTATGAGCAGAAAGATTTCAAGAGCAGCGTGAGAGTGCTTGAGCAACTGGTCAATATCTTTCCTGAAGATAAGCGCTGGTGGGCTCAGTTAGGTATGTTCTACATGATGGTTGATGAGTACGAAAAAGCACTCTCAACCATGGAGTTAGCGTACAAGCAAAACTATTTGGAAAAGCCTAACGAGATTAAAGCCCTTGCACAATTGTATGCAACCAACGGCATGCCATACAAATCTGCGCAGATCCAAGAGAAATATTTGAGCTCTGGTTTGCTTGAGAAAGATGAGCAAAGCTTGTCCGTTCTTGCAAACACTTGGCATTCAGCGAAAGAGATCAAAAAAGCAGCTGAATATTATCAAGCGGTGGCAGAGTTGACTGGTGATCCGAGTTACTGGCGTAAGCTGGCTAACTTGCACCTGCAAAGCCAAGCATATGGTGATGCGGCTGTTGCCTATGAGAAGGCGCTTGAACTGGGAGCTAAGAACCCCGGTCGAATCTACATGAGCTTGGTGGAAGCCTATTTGTATAAAGGCGACTATCGTAAAGCTTATGCAAGCGTACTCAAGGCCAAGGAGTATCCCAAGACTAAGAAGTCAGCAACAAGCTGGACGGCTTATATTCGGGAAAAAGCTGGTCGAAACGGCGTTAAGCTCTAACAAAAAACGGCTTCTTCGGAAGCCGTTTTTTTATTGTAAATGTTAAGTAAGCAACACATGCGCTATCAGTGTGATGGCTTTCAATTAGTTTTGAAGATTCGAACCATCCACTACTGACAATTGGTACTATCCATTTCCACTCTCAGCCTCCTTAAGTTAGGTTAGGAATTATTAATGAAACGCCTTGTCGCTATGCTACCGATGGTAGCTTTGATGGCCTGTCAGCCTGTTGAAGAGGAGCAGGTAAGCCCCTCCGGTACTCCAGATGAGCAGGTTGTCGCGCTCGTCGATAGTTACATGCAAAAGCGACTGTCGCTTGACCCGCTGTATGCCCCCTATTTAGGGAACTTCGAGTACAACCATGTGCTGGGTAATGATCTGACTGAGGAATACCTCAAAGGGCGGCACGAGCTCAATAGTGGTTATCAGGACAAGGCTGAGTCAATAGACCGCGATTCTCTGTCTGCCGCTCGCCAACTGACGCTTGATATCTTTTTATATGACAGGCAGATAGATCTGGTTGATGAAACCTTTCCCCAGCGTTTTATGCCTTTAAATCAGTTCTATTCCAGATACAGCACTTTTTTGCAACTCGGCAGTGGGGAGTCCGCTCAGCCATTCAGAGATGAGACTGATTATCGTGCCTTTATGTCCAGAATGGATGGCTTTGCCGCCTGGGTAGATAGTGCTATTTCAAGAATGCGAGAAGGTGCAGAAAGTAAGGTTGTGTTACCTAAAGTGCTCGCTGAGCGTGTCATTGAACAGTTAGATGCGCAACTGGTCGAAGGGCCAACACAAAGCCCACTCTACGGTCCTCTGAAAAACGCACCTGCCGGCCTAAGCGATGCTGTGAAATTGGAATATGAGATCAAAATCGCTCAGGTGGCGTTGCCTGCATTTAAACGACTACGAGACTTTATGGTCAATGAATACATCGCACAAGCCAGAGGGTCTGACGGCATGTGGGATCTGCCGAACGGTAGGTTGTGGTACCAGCACCTGTCTAACGTGCATACCACCACTGCACTGCCAGTAAACGAGATTCATTTTATTGGATTGCGCGAGGTCGAACGCATCAGAAGTGAGATGAATGAGGTAAGAGAGCGAGTGGGTTTTGAAGGAACGCTGGAAGCCTTCTTTGAACATCTATCGTCAGAGCCTAGATTTTTCTTTGAATCATCAGCGGGTTTGGTTGATGGCTATGAAGGACTGAAAGGGACTATCAACGCTGTTTTACCTGACTATTTTGATGCCATGCCCGCGACGGACTATTACGTCAAAGCTGTAGAACCCTACAGGGAGAAGTCTGCTGCCGGTGCGAGCTATGAGCCTGGCGCTCCCGATGGCAGTCGTCCTGGTATTTTCTATATCAATACCTATAACCTCAAAGCACAACCCAAGTGGGGCATGACAACACTGTCGTTGCACGAGGCCGCACCTGGACACCATTTCCAAATAACCATTCAGCAAGAGTTAGAGTCATTACCTGATTACCAGCGATTCAGCAGTGCAACCGCGTTTGTTGAAGGCTGGGCTTTGTATGCGGAGTACCTTGGCGTTGAAATGGGATTATTTGAAGACCCTTATCAATACTTTGGCAAGCTAAGCGATGAGATGCTAAGAGCGATGCGCTTAGTTGTGGATACGGGGATACATGCCAAAGGTTGGAGTAGGGAGCAGGCTATCCAATATATGCTGGACAACTCAGCAATGGCCGAGACAGATGTTGTTGCTGAGGTAGAGCGCTATATGGCGATCCCGGGGCAGGCTCTGTCATACAAAGTAGGCCAGTTGAAGATCATAGAACTCCGTCAGCGTGCCGAAAAAGCCCTCGGAGATAAGTTTGATATCAAGCAGTTCCATAATCAGGTATTACTTGATGGTAGTTTGCCTCTGTCGGTACTGGAAGCAAAAATCGACCTCTGGATTACCAGCCGAGCGCAAGCTTCGTCGCTCTAGCGCACCCGCGTCATGCAATTCATCCCTGAATATAAAAAAAGCCCCGAAAGGGGCTTTTTTACAACCAGACGCGTTTGCTACTGGCAGATAATTGTTTGTACCTGGCTTCACAAACGCCGCAACGCTGCTGTGAAGGATCCTGGAGCAAACGCTCGAGCGAGATCGGGCTTTCGCAATCAGAGCAAATGCCGTAAAGGCCTAGCTCAATCTGCTCTTGAGCAGCAGCGATGCGCTCAAGTTGACGACGTGTTTGGAACGACTCGTTGTCACTGTACTGGTTTAATATTTCAATCCAACCTTCAACTGAGTTGGGCAGATCGGTATCGCCATTGGCTACCATGGCGTGAGAAGAGCTATAGATCTCTCTCGCTTCTCTACAAAGTGAGGCAGCCTGTTGCGACAGCATTTCTTCAAACTTGCTTTGCTGTTGTTTGGTCAGTGGGCTACACATGAAAGCTACCGTTATTACCTTGTTATAAATACAAAATGTGATGTATGTATCATAGGTAAGCGATAGAGTTGTCCGAATGACTTAAATCAAATGCGCTACTGTTGCCAAAGAACTCTGATGATTTCTTGATCTGACTTCAGTGTTCTTACATTTTGAAACGCTTGTTCCGCCTCAATATGGCTTAAACGCAGCTGTCCCAGCCACTGTTTTATACGGTTAGCAAAATATCCCTTGTTCCTGGAGCGCATGGTCAGGCGATAGAAGTAGCCTAATTCTGATTTGAGTTCAGGCCAGGAGATGTTTTGATGAGGCTGCCCTTCGCTGGCGCGTTTGAGCTGTTGGCCGAGATTTGGCATTCTCAGCGCGCCACGGCCCAACATCACATCGTCACAACCACTTTCAGTGCGACACGCTCGGTAATCTTCTACATTCCAAATATCACCGTTGGCGATGACTGGGATCTTCAGGTGGGACCGGATTTTACCAATCCTCCGCCAATCCGCCGGAGGTTGATACCCTTGCGCTTTTGTTCTGCCGTGTATGGTCAAAGAGTCAGCGCCAGCGTTTTGAATTGCCAGGGCATTGTCTTCTGCCAAGTCACAGCTCTCCCAGCCCAACCTTATTTTCACTGAAAGGTGGCTGGATGCCGGGATCGCCGCTCGAACCGTTGAAACGATCGTTTCGAGTTGTTTGGTTGACTGTAATAAAACAGCACCACCCTGGCTTTTATTTACCGTTTTTGCCGGGCAGCCAAAGTTCAAGTCCACCCCCTGGGAGCCCAATTCGATAGCCCGAACTGCATTTTCAGCAAGCAGTTCCGGATGTTGCCCCAATAATTGAATACGGACAGGCGTGCCGTTCGGGGTCTTTCCTCCCCAGTGCAATTCTGGGCAATAGCGGTAGAAAACACGCCTTGGAAGTAACCTGTCAGAAATGCGTATGAACTCGGTTAAACAGAGATCGAAGTCACCGTGCCGGGTTAAAAGGTCCCGCATTACATCGTCCATGACACCCTCCATAGGTGCCAAATGAAGCTGCATCATTAAAGCCTTATTCTGCGTCAAGGAGGGCAGTTTAGCGCCTAGTGCATAGGGGATCACGCATGGTGTTGATACTTGTTCTAAAATGAATTGACCAAAATCAATGAAAAAATTTGAAATAAAAATTCGAAGGGTCAGGTCTTTTCAATTACATCGGGGCTGACAACGTAACCATCGGCTCGATTAAACCTAAACACAAGTGTAGATACAAAGAAGGAAACCGTTATGAATAAGATTAAGCAGACTACCGTTGCAGCAGCTCTGGGTGCCGTTGTTGTTGGTTCTTTGGCCGCTCTCCCAGCACAAGCTGAAGCGAATCCGTTTGCCGTTCAGGATCTGGTAGCCGGCTATCAGCTTGACGGTGGCGAAGGTAAATGCGGCGAAGGCAAGTGCGGCGGCGAGAAGAAAGGCAAGGAAGGCAAGTGCGGCGAAGGTAAGTGCGGCGGCGAGAAGAAAGGCAAGGAAGGCAAGTGCGGCGAAGGTAAATGCGGCGGCGAAAAGAAAGGCAAGGAAGGCAAATGCGGCGAAGGTAAGTGCGGCGGCGAAAAGAAAGGTAAAGAAGGTAAGTGTGGAGAAGGCAAGTGCGGCGGTTCTAAGTAATCGTCAGAAGCCTTATCACAACATCTGTTGCAGCCAGCTCCTGCTGGCTGCATCTATTTTGGGCGCACAGGAATAGGTTATTGCCATGTCGAAAAATAAAGGCATTCAAGGAGCGGGTTTAGGTCTGCGCAGAGAAATGCTTGATGAACTGCTTGAATCACCACCTGCTCAAGTAGATTTCTGGGAAGTAGCGCCAGAAAACTGGATGCGTCTTGGCGGTAAGTTTGGCAAGCAATTTAGAGCACTGACCGAACGACACTCCTTCCTATGCCACGGACTCAGTCTTTCTATTGGCGCGCCAACCCCTTTAGATGTGGATTTTGTAAAAGCGGTAAAGCGGTTCATGGATGAGCACCAAATAGAAATTTACTCAGAACATTTAAGCTACTGTTCTGGTCATGGCCACATGTACGACCTACTGCCAATTCCATTTACCACTGAAGCTGCGTCATATGTCGCTGAGCGAGTAAAACAGGTACAGGATATTATTGAGCGTCCTCTTGTACTGGAAAACGTATCTTATTATGCCGCACCCGGGCAGGAACTTGCAGAAATCGATTTCATTAACCAAGTGTTAGACGAAGCGGACTGTGAATTGCTGTTAGATGTGAACAATATTTACGTTAATTCGATTAACCACAACTACGATCCAAAGCAGTTTCTTTCCCAGCTTCCCAGCGACCGCATTCGTTATATCCACGTGGCGGGTCACTACAATGAAGCGGAAGACCTTATCGTCGATACCCACGGCGCCGAGGTTATAGATCCGGTATGGACATTATTGGAAGAGGCATATCGCATTCACGGTGTTCATCCCACACTTCTGGAGCGAGACTTTAATATTCCTCCTATGAGTGAGCTGGTTCTGGAAGTGGACCAGATCCATTCTATTCAGCGCAAAGTGCAATCTGAGCTGGAGGCGATAAGCGCATGATCTCGTTTAAAGATGTGCAATACGAGCTGACTGAACATATTCGAATGCCTGAGCGAAATGCGGCCCCGGAAGGGATTGAGGAGCGCCGTCTGGCTGTTTACCGAGAGTTATTCTTCAACAACGTCAAAGGCTTTGTTGACTCGGCGTTTCCTGTGTTGCAAACCTTGTACACTGATGAGCAATGGCTCGGATTGGTTAAAGAGTTTTTCGCAAATCATAACTGTCAGTCGCCGATATTTCTTGATATCTCAAAAGAGTTTGTTGATTTCTTAACTGAAGAATATGAAGCCACTGAATCCGACCCGGTGTTTCTGAAAGATCTGGCTCACTATGAGTGGGTTGAGTTGGCCGTGAGTGCGGCAAATGACACTGATGTTGAATGGCTTGCCGTGGCACCACAACAAGATACGCCACTCAAGGTATCACCAACGGCGAAGGTGGTCAGTTATCCGTTCAAAGTTCATCAGATAAGCAGCGATTATCAGCCTCAGGCGGCTGATGAACAGCATACGTTCCTTGCTGTTTATCGAGATAGGCAGGACGAGGTCAGATTTCTCGAGCTAAACCCTATGTCAGCACAGTTATTGTTGTTACTGGCTGAGAACCCAGGAGTGAGCAGTGATGCATTAGCCACTGCGATACACGAGATGGCCCCGCAGTTTAGCATTGAGCAACTGCAGCAAGGCGCAATGGATGTCATGGCCCAGCTAGCACAACGAGGCATCATTTGCCGAGGGCAATAACCCGTTCGGCAAAAAGTTGTCACGACTGCTCTCGTTGTTTTGCACCAGAACAAAAAATGGCCTTGAGCTTGGGCTGCTTCTTGAGTAGCATACGCGCCTCTTAGTTTGATCTAGATCAATTTACAGGTGCAGTATGTCGGACCATTCGTTTAAAGAGCCTTACAACGTTTCATATTTCTTCGGTTTTATCGCAGTACTACTGATCCCCACACTACCTGCGACTTTGACTTGGCTGAAGCTGGTCGGCTAATGCCTTACCTGGGCCTCGATGAGTTTTGTGGCCCACGATTCAATTCTTCCCCCCCCCCAAGAATTTTATAAAGTTTTGTTGAACGCTGAGCCAAATCCATAGTCTGAAACTTTGTGCTATCTGAGATCTACATCTCGAGTTTAGGCGTTATTTCTCTTAAATATGATGGCTGCTCAGCGTAAATGTCGAATGCTGCTAGCAGTCCAATTTGCTTTCTTTATAATGCCGCCGTCGCTTACAAGCGGCGACCTATTCGGAACGAGAAACTCATGGAACAAACAGTACTGTTAGTGGATGACAACCCTAGCATCCGTCAAGGAGTGGCGCTTCAACTACAAATGCTTGGGGTATATGTAGAGCAGGTTGGGGACGGCCTTAGTGCATTGACCCTCGCAAAAAATCGGCAGTTCGCTGCTGTAGTAATCGACCAGCGTATGCCGATTATGGATGGCGTCACTCTCGCAAAGAATCTGAGAAAACTTTCTGGCTACAACGAAGTACCTCTTCTGCTATTGAGCACCGAAAGTAAGCTTGAGTACGATCCGGCTCTGCTTGATGGCGCGATCGCAAAACCGGTGAATGCGGATTTGCTTCTCGCTACGATTAAACAGTGTCAGCGTTCTATCGCGGCATAGTTTTCTTGCCTGCTTCGTAGACTAAAAAATTCAAATAGTTGTGATCAGGCGCTTAGGCGCCTTTTTCGCAGCTAGGTGTTATGTGGTAACCTTTCGCTTTGTTTATATTTCACGATTGCGTTATCCATGGATCAGCAAACCATTCGTCTCATTCGAGACAACATTAAGACCATTCCCGATTACCCAAAATCTGGTATTCAGTTCAGAGATGTAACGTCACTACTGGAGCATGCAGAAGCTTTTGCTGTCTCTGTGAAGGCCCTTATGGCGCCTTTCAAAGATAAAGGGGTGACCAAGATTGTTGGCACAGAGGCTCGAGGGTTCATTTTCGGCGCGCCTGTAGCCATTGAGATGGGTGTGGGTTTTGTACCGGTTCGAAAGCCAAACAAGCTACCTCGCGAAACAATCAGTGAGACTTATGAGTTGGAATATGGCATGGACACGCTGGAGCTTCATTTAGATGCTATCCAGCCAGGTGACAAGGTATTGTTGGTTGATGATCTGTTGGCAACTGGGGGCACCATCGAGGCAACCGCCAAGCTGGTAAGACGAATGGGAGCTGAAGTTGTAGGTGCTGCATTTGTCGTATCGCTCCCAGACATCGGAGGGGAGAAGCGTTTGGAACAGCACGGCATTCCCTGCCATTACCTCTGTCAGTTCGAGGGCGAATAAGTATGAGTTACCAGGCGCTGGCCAGGACATGGCGTCCACAAACGTTTGCCCAGGTAGTAGGACAACCTCATGTTGTTCAAGCTATCAGCAATGGTATTGAACAGCAGCGCCTGCACCATGCATTTTTGTTCAGCGGTACGCGAGGCGTGGGTAAAACCACCATCGCACGTTTACTTGCCAAAAGCTTGAACTGCGAACATGGGCCAACGGCAACACCCTGTGGTAAATGCGCCAGTTGTGTTGAAGTGGCTCAGGGCAATTTTGTTGATCTGATTGAGATTGATGCTGCATCTCGAACCAAAGTCGAAGATACTCGTGAGCTGCTCGAAAATGTGCAATACCGGCCAACGAGAGGGCGCTTCAAGGTCTACCTGATTGACGAAGTGCATATGCTCTCGAAGCACAGCTTTAATGCACTGTTAAAGACGCTCGAAGAGCCCCCCCCACATGTAAAATTTTTGCTTGCGACTACCGACCCGCAAAAGCTACCTATTACCATTCTGTCTCGCTGTTTGCAGTTTAATCTGCGCAGTTTGTCCAGTGAAGAAATTAGTGGGCACCTGGCTAATGTTCTGTCCGCTGAACAGTTGCCTTTTGAAAACAACGCCCTGGCTGAACTCGCTCGAGCAGCGAGAGGCAGTATGCGAGACGCTCTGAGCCTCACTGACCAGGCCATTGCTCACGGTGAAGGCAACATTGGCTACGAGTCTGTTTGCCAGATGTTGGGCACGGTAAAACGGGAGCAATTGACTCAATTGCTTGACCAAATCGTGTGCGGCGACAGTGCTGGTGCGATGGCTCAGGTAGCGCTCATGGCGCAATATTCGCCAGATTTTGACAAACTCCTTTCTGAGCTTGCTGATGGTCTGCATCGCCTTGCATTAATACAGCATTTGGGTGAACAGCATGGCGCGACTGGCGTTTGGCAAGAGATAGCGCCATTAGCTAAAAAAATAGCACCAGAAATGGTGCAGCTATACTACCGCTTTATGCTGGAAGGAAAAAAAGAGCTTCCTTTTGCGCCGGACCCTCAAGTCGCGCTGCAGATGACGCTGCTCAGGTGCTTGAGCTTTCGCCCAGAGGGAGCAGAGCGTGGTGTCTCTAAACCACTCAGTGAGCCAGTCGAGAAAGCCAGCGAAACACGAGAGAGCGCTAAGCAACAGACTCTAGAAGTTTCTGAGCCAGCAGCGATGCCTGATGCTGCACCTGGTGTTGACTCTCACCCAGAGCCTGAAGCGACTGTCGCAAATGAAAAAAACATCAACCTAGTTGAAAACGGTACGGAAAAAGCCAATCCCAGCGAAGCGCAGCCTGTAGTAGATAAAAAGGCATCTCCTGAATCGACTGGCGGTCTCGCAGCTAAAGGCGTGGCTCCGGCTGCTGACTCTATTGATGAAAAGCCAAATCAACAACTGACAGAGCCTGCTGCCGTCGCGCGCTCTTTTGAAAATCAAAACGATCATGCTCAATCCGAAGCCAACTTCTCTGACCTGCCTCCAGAAGCATTATTTGATGATGTCTCTGATGAGCATGACGATGACCAAGCTATCGAGTTATTTAAAGAGCAAAGCCATGTTCAGTTGACTGCCGATGCTCAGCGAGGGCAAAACTTAGGACATGCTTCGCCTGATGTTCGGCAAGAGCTGTCGGAATCAACAGCGGTATCCCCAGCGATAACTCGGCAAGCGCCCTCTGCACCTCAGCAGCAGAGGACGACGAGCGAGTCTGGTACCAGTAAGGCATTGGCTGCCAGAAACATATTGCGAAGCCGAAAGCTAAATCTGGAGAGCGGCGGAAAAAAGCCTGATGGGTTGAGTGCTGCAGTGCTCAACCCTGAGCCTCAGCAATCAAAACCAGTACAAGCTTCTCATAAAGTTGAGAGCGAGGCGGTTGCATCGGCAAACTCCGTTCAAGCCTCTCAGACCGAGTTTTCCCAACAACGAGCGGCGGTAGCTGCTGTGCAACCTGTTGAACCAATTGATGGGGAAGGAGTTCCCGCTCCGGCTGTGCGAAATACGAATCCTAATCTGCTCCCAACGGACGATTATTGGAGTAACCTGATTGAGCAATGCGGTTTCGATGGCATAGTGCGTCAATTGGCTGTGAATTCGGTGCTTCAGCGTGACAGTGCAAATTTCAGTTTGACACTGGTCGAGACACAAAAACACCTGGCAACGGAACGATTACAGTCACAACTCGTCGAAAGACTCAGTGAGGTTATCGGTGAGACAGCCAGTGTTAGCATCACAATTGGTCGTGTACCGGAAACTGAAACGCCACTGGAGATCCAACAGCGCTTGTTTGCAGAGCGGTTGGCTAATGCAAAGCAAACCATATATGCAGATGACAGCATCGCCTATCTTATGTCGACATTTGATGCGACTGTAGATGATGAATCCATTGCCGCGTTGCCTTGAATTAGGGGATACTGTCCCCATATAAGAGAAAGTTAAGTCCACTCGATGTGGCAGTTTAATAGAGGAATCAGATCATGATGAAAGGTGGCTTAGGCAACCTGATGAAACAAGCGCAGCAGATGCAGGATCGCATGCAGAAGCTGCAGGAAGAGATCGCCAATATGGAAGTCACAGGCGAGTCTGGTGCGGGCTTGGTTAAAGTCACAATGACCGGCAGCCACAGTGTTCGTCGTGTCGAAATCGATGAGTCATTGATGGAAGATGACAAAGAAATGGTTGAAGATCTGGTTGCGGCTGCCGTCAATGATGCCGTACGTCGTATCGAAGAAACCAACAAAACTAAAATGGCAGAAGTGACAGGTGGAATGAAGTTACCACCAGGTATGAAAATGCCATTCTAGTTCACTGATATTCATTAATAAAAAAGGCCGCTAAGCGGCCTTTTTTATTACAAACGGCTCACGATTTTGAAGTGCTTCACAATAAACAAAAAACGATTTTGATGCATGTTAAGAAATGTAAGCAAATCGTTATATAAGAGTTTTGTGGTCTGATATCTCTTGTTACATTTCGGTCTGAATTTCCACCCGCGAGTGAGCTGGATGCTCCGTTGTTCGCTCTAAGGTGCCTCTCTAGTTGAATATTGCGAAGGATTAGCAGTAATGAATCTCATCAAAACGAAGTTGGCTCTCGCCATAGGCGTAGCTATGGCTCTTTCCGCATGTGGCGGTGGTGGAGGTGGTAGTGATCCAGCCCCTGTAAACCTACAGCCGACGATCTCGGGTGTGCCAGTTGCTAGTGTTGCTGAAGGCGAAGATTATAGTTTTCAGCCAACTGTGAATGACCCCGAAGGAGGGGCTTTAACTTGCAGTATTGAAGGCTTACCTGATTGGGCTAGTTTCGATCCTGCTACGTGCAGCATCTCGGGAACTCCAGGCTTGGATGATGGTGGCGAGTTTACAGGCATTGTTATCACAGTGTCTGACGGAGAGCATTCGGTTTCGTTACCAGCCTTTTCGGTAATTGTTGAAGTAAATCTTCAGCCTACTATATCGGGGGCACCAGCTCTTAGTATCGTTGAGGGCCAAGATTATAGTTTTCAGGCAACGGTAAATGATCCAGAAGGCGATACATTAACTTGCAGCATTGAGGGATTACCTGACTGGACTACTTTTGATCCTGCTACCTGTACCATTTCCGGTGTTCCAGCTGTAGATGATGGTGGCGAATACAGTGATATCGTCATTACTGTCTCTGATGGTGAGCACTCAGTCTCTCTGCCCGCCTTTTCCGTAACCGTCGAAGAGAGTGTCTCGCTGTCCGGGAAGGTGATTGATGGCTATGTTGCTGGTGCAGTGGTTTTTCTTGATAAGAACTTAAATGGTCAGTTGGATGAGGGTGAGCCAAGTGCTGTGACTGACAATACAGGTTCATACAACCTGGTTCTCACTGGCGCGGATGTGTTGGCTGCTACTCAGGTACCTGTAAGAGCTTTACTGGGTGAAGGTGCAACGGATATAGATACCGGCGAGGACTTTTCATCAAATCCCGTTCTGCTTTCAGGGTTGCCACTATCGTCAATCGACCTGGGTACCGCTCAAAATGAAGGTGGCGTAGTCACACCGTTTACCACACTTGTGAATGATGAAGTTCAGGATAGTTTAGAGTTGGTATTGGCTGGCTCTGTCACTAACGAACAACTTCAACAGGAATTGCTTGCTGCCAAAGCAAGTGTTTCATCAGAGCTGTCGCAAAATGCCGATGACACAGTGCTATTTGGCGATTTCCTTAACGATGAACTACCTGAAGAGCTGAAAGAAGAGCTGGCAGATGCCGCGATCGAAGCCACCGATGACCTACAGGAGGCTAAAGCGCGAGCAGATGAATTAGCTGAACAACTGGAAGACAACCAAACGGTTAAAACCGGCAAGCGCCGCTTCAGCTTTGTTGATTGGCATACCTCAGAGCTTCTCTACCTGGTTGAAGAGTACTCTGAAATCATCACCAAAGGTGATCCGAGAGTCGTAGAAGGTACGGCAGTTAAGTATTTTGCTGATGCTCAATACAATCTGATCATGATTGATGGCGAGCCTGGGGTTTATGAAACTGCTCAGTGGCGTGAAACTTTCTCTGCAGATGGAAGCTTCGTTGGACTTTCTTCATGGCAGGTCGACAAGGATCGCGATGGAGAGAAAAACTTCAAAGGCCAGAGCTATCGCGTCGGAACCTATGACGACGCCGCTCAGTCAAGAGACTATATGGAGTATTTCGACGAGAGCTCTCCATCAGTTGAAGGTGCGCGTGATAATGGCCGAGTTTTCGATGATATCGATTTGATTGCAGCGATTACCGAGCAGGACTTCTCTGCTGTTGATATGGTTCAGCACAAAGTCGAATCTAAACAGTTTGGTGAAGGTAGCTTGGTATCTGCCGTTAAGTTTGATGAATTTGCGCCAACGGACCTGACTAAGGCGACATACAGCGAAAGTCGCACACGCACGACAACTCAGGATGGTGTGGTGACACATCTGATCGAGAAGGATTGGGACGCAGATGGCTCTATCAACCAGCTAATTACTGAAACCGTTTCGCCAGATGGTACGCGGACAGAAACAAATGCTAAGCCTGTATTTGCTCGCAGTGGTGACCGTGAACTTGAAGAGTATGCGGATTTCCGTTGGGATGGCGGAGAGCTGGTCAGCTACTGGGATGAACGCGCAGAAACATCTCGCATCGTTGATGGCGAACGTGTCGTTGAAATGACCGGAGCTCGATATGTGCTTGATGCTGAATCGCCAGTAGCAGCGCTTGATCTGGATGGTAACAAAATCAAGTTCCAGGATTGGTCTACTGTTTTCCGTAAGTTGGGTGAGGGTAGAACGACAGATTTCACAACTTACCATCACTACGCACTGGAATCTTACGGCTTCACCAAAGCTTCAGATGATATCGGCCAGGTCATGCGTGTATGGGAGAAAGGTCAAAATGGCTTATGGGTTGGTTACGAGTTCCCAGAATGGGGCTCTCAAGATATTGAAGACCTTGAAGGACAGGTATTTGCCGCTCTTGATGCCGGCGTAGAGCTTTCGGCGTTCAGCGACGAAACCATACAAGGTCTGAGCGAGTACAATGTAATTCGCTTTAGTGAGAGTTTCTTTGTTGACGAGGCTGGCGAAGCGAGAACCTGGCATATCGTCAATAAGTTTGAGGGTGAGTGGCAGGTCTATGAAACCTCGCTTTATGAACTGCCAAATGGTTGGAAACTGCGACTTGTTCCGGGTGGTGTAAGGGTCCTCAAGGGCATGTATAGTTCAAGCATTCCTCTGGATGCTGTTGATACCGAAGCGGGTTCCTTTGCTTCACGTATGGACTGGAATGAATACAGCCCCTTCTATGGTTTCTTGGATGCCGAAGCTGCCGAAGAAAAGCTGGCTCAGGTAATAGCAGAGGAAGAGGCTAGCCGCCCTCGCAGAGAGGTATCTATCTACTTCCAGCTGCCGAATGAGATGACTTCAGGCCTCAGTGAAGCAGAGCTGTTCCAGCTGTATGCAGAATATGAGCTGTATGCATGGAATGATGAGTCATGTGACGCTGTGACACAGGCTGTGGAGGACTCTACTTCCATGGACAGCGGCATTGTGAGAACGAGCATTGGTGACTTTGGTGCTCTTTACACGGTCAAAGCCTACATCGACTCCACGGATTGCTTTAAATTCCTAATCCACAAAGACTATGAGAATGCCGTTGCTGGTGACCTGACGTTTGATATGACACAGGGTTATGATGGCTACGTGGCTTACGGAGTAAACGAGTTGAGTTACGAAGAGCCTGAGTTGATCTATCTGCCTGATCAGCCCGAAGCGCCAGCCGCTCCGGATTTGACGGTACCTGTCGACTGCTCGGCAAACCCAACGGGTGAGATCGGTCCTATCGGTGAAGATATGTGGATCCGTGGTAGTTACGTAACCGGCGATAACTTTGCCGCGACGCCTGATACTCATAAGTTTGATTATGTCGGCAATAACCGATATCAGGTTAAAGTGACTGAGCCTGAGGCGACCCAATTCACTTTTAAATTTGCAAGCCAGGATTGGACCAATGAATATGCTGCTGATGGTAGTGTAACCGTCGACCAGACAACCTATCTCGTTGTCGCTAGCGGCGTCGGAACAGAAAGTATTATCGACATTCCTGCTGCAGGTGACTACGTCTACCTGTTTGAGGTTAATGATAATCTTGATGGTGGAAACCTGTTAGTCACAGAATGTAACTAACCTTGGAACACCCTTGGTAAAAAAGGCCGCTAAGCGGCCTTTTTTATTTCAACAGAGCGCTGACTGCAGATTGGAACTCTTCTGAGTCCGGTGCTGTTGTCGGTGGAAACACCTGCACGTCACCGTTTGTATCTACCAGATATTTGTAGAAATTCCATTTAGGTGCGCTTCCGCTTTTCTCGGCGAGTTGCTTGAATACTGGATCGGCATCATCACCCCGGACTTCTCCGGTCGACAGCATGGTAAAGGTAACGCCATAGTTGATGTAACAGACTTTAGCCGTGTCAGCTTCGTCGTCCTCTTCCTGCCAGAAGTTGTCCGATGGCATGCCCACAACAACTAAGCCTTTGCTTTCATATTGCTTGTGCAGCGCTTCCAACGATTTGAAGTGAGGAGTGAAGCCACACTGACTTGCCGTGTTTACGAACAGTACGGCTTTGTCTTGGGTTAGCTCGCACAGGTCTACCTGTTTACTGCTGTGCAGTTTGTTTCTCACCTGACCTTTGAAAATGTCGTCACAGCTCAATGCGCTACCGGCGAATGTTGAAGATGCCAAAAACAGCAAGCTCAAACCCAATCGATCCATGAAGTACCTCTTATCTAACTCTACGTTGTTGAGTGACTTACGGCTTAGGGCTGAGTTGTGATCACCCATATAGTCGATGTGTTGAGAGTTTAGTCTAGTACCGGTGCATCAAACGCTTCTGGTTCATCGCTGTAGACGCAGACATTGAAATCTTCGACTAAGCCACTTTCAGCGACACATTGTGCCTCAAAGAACTGCTGTATCTCTTTGCGCTGACAATGTGCTTCGAAGCTAGGCATGTCGGCCCAGATTTCGTTAAAAACGATAGGAAAACTAGAGCCCTCGGCAAAAGGGCTTGGAATATGCCTGGTCACTGTATATTGCAGGCAGCCATCTTCTCTAAGTGTGTTTGGCTCAAGTGCTTGGAGTACTCGGAAAAGCTCAGATTCCTTTCCTGGTTTGGCTTTAAACTGCGCGAGGCAGAATACCTTTTTCGACATTATGGTTTTCCTGGCTGATAAATGGAGATCTGATACTAATCCGAATAAGAATCTGATCTACCAGCGGGAATTTAAATCACTTTAGGCAAGGCAGGTGATTGAAGGCATAGTTGTTCTACGCCGAAATAAGCCAACGCG
The DNA here is from genome assembly GCF_039544265.1 of Corallincola platygyrae. NCBI lineage: Bacteria > Pseudomonadati > Pseudomonadota > Gammaproteobacteria > Alteromonadales > Psychromonadaceae > Corallincola > Corallincola platygyrae. The sequence continues at coordinate 140,819 of NZ_BAABLI010000034.1, forward strand.
GCATTAAGTGATTTACAACCCGCCCAACGGGGAAGCCTGAGCAAGCCCACTTCTACGTTGCAGCCATTTGCAAGGGAAAAACCATTGCTGCATGACTGCGCTTTGAATTGAACTTACCCAGGCTTCCTGGTCGACCATATATTCGGATTGGTATGATTATAGTGCTGTAGCGTTTGCACCCATAGTGCGTTTTCGACTCGACGCTGATGATTGTCGCTGCTATTGTGGCGACCTCACTGGTAAATTCTGAAATTATGAAGTTTTCACCACTACTTACCCAGTTAATCGAATCGCTCCGCTGTTTACCCGGCGTGGGACCTAAAAGTGCCCAACGGATGGCATTTCACCTTCTGGAGCGCAACCGGCAGGGGGCCACCGATCTCGCTGATAGCTTGAGCAAAGCGGTCAATGAGATAGGGCACTGTCAGCAGTGTAGAACCTTCACTGAACAAGCCGTATGCGATATCTGTAGCAGCCCTAAGCGACAGGCCAGTGGTTTGTTATGTGTTGTCGAAACTCCGGCGGATATCGTTGCGGTTGAACAAAGCGGTCAATACAGTGGGCGTTATTTTGTCCTGATGGGGCATCTCTCTCCGCTTGATGGCATCGGACCTGATGATATCGGGTTGGACCAACTCGAGAGCACATTTGCTGCTGGCGGTATCGAAGAGGTGATCCTGGCAACCAATCCGACGGTTGAGGGGGAAGCCACTGCTCACTATATTGCGGATATGGCAAAGAGCTTTGAGATTAGAGCATCTCGAATTGCGCATGGTGTCCCTGTCGGCGGAGAACTTGAAAGTATTGATGGCTCTACTTTGGCGCACTCTTTTGCCGGGAGAAGGGAACTGGAGTAAGTTTTTACATACCATCAAAAAGGCCGCTAAGCGGCCTTTTTTTGGGGCGAAACACTATTGCAGTGTGGGTATATCAAACGCGATCTTGTCGCTATTTGCTGCAATGGTTTTGCTGCCTATACCCTTCACGTTTTCAAGCATAGACAAAGAGCTGAAAGGCCCATGTTGCTCTCGATACTCCACGATCGCCTCTGCTTTTTTTAGACCAATACCATCAAGTACTTCAGCAATCTCTTCTGCGGATGCTTCATTAATTTGAATGGTTTGAGATGCTTGTGCTGGATTGACGATGTCAGCTTGTTCACTGTTGGTTGCATTCGCCGTCGCACCGAAACCGAAACTGGCAACAATTAGGATGGCGGCTGCGAAAGTATGTAGATGAGATTTTGTCATTATTGACTCCTCCATGAGTACGGTTGATTAAACTGTGTACCGCCAAATAGATAGTCTGTTAAATGTGTTGAAGCCAGCTGTTTTGGTGAGTAATTACGCTTCTTTTTTGGTTTTGTGACCAATAACAAATAAGCCCTTAGTGCCATCTAATTAACTGAAATATATAAAAAAGGCGCCATGGGCGCCTTTTTCTACACTATTAATTGATGGGGTTAGCTACGTAGTAATCCATCAAATTCCTTCTGCCAACGCTTTGCTTCTTTCTTGGATGGACTACCTACCAGCTGAGATGCCTGGCGTAGTCTTGCCCGGCTAAGGTCGGGACCAAGGATTTCCATTGCATCCACCACTGAGAAAGTAGCGGTTGTACCGGCAATAGATATAAACACTGGCGCCATGAAATCCTTCATCTTGACATCCATGGCTTTGGCTAGGCCTTTAAGCGCTGGGAAAATTTGTTCTTTATCCCAGTGGCGAAGGCTATCCATCTCCCAGGAAACAAATTGCAGTACCTTTCTCAGTTGCTCGCTTTCCAAAGCCAAACCATCAAATGCGGTTTCTGGCAGATCCAAAAGGCCGCTATACATAAAGTTGGCAAGTGGGGCAACTTGGGAGAAACGCTCTACGCGGCTTTTGATATGGGGCAGCATCTGGCGCAGGTATTCTTCGTTGAATGCCCATTTATGCAGCTCTGATATGAACTGGTCGTCTGATAAGTTCTCACGGATCCAGACACCGTTCAGCCAATCTAGTTTAACCGGGTCGAACACGGGTCCACCCAGCGAAACACGTTTTATGTCGAAGTTGTCGATCATTTCTGCCAGGCTGAACTTTTCCCGCTCATCGGGCATCGACCAGCCCATACGACCCAAATAGTTGAGAAGTGCTTCAGGCAGATAACCCATGCGCTGATAGTAGAGAATACTGGTTGGGTTCTTACGCTTCGATAGCTTACTTTTGTCAGGGTTACGAAGTAGCGGCATGTGGCCTAGCACTGGCGCATCCCAGCCCAGGTATTTGTATAATTGCAGCAATTTAGGTGCTGATGGCAGCCACTCTTCACCACGAAATACGTGAGTGATCCCCATTAAGTGGTCGTCAACGACGTTAGCGAGGAAGTATGTCGGCAAACCGTCCTGTTTCATCAGCACTTGCATATCCACCTGTTCCCATGGGATCTCTACTTCGCCACGGAGGTGATCTTCAAACTTGAAACTGCCACTTTCAGGGATCTTCATTCGGATCACATACGGGTCACCAGCAGCCAAGCGTTGCTCAATCTCTTCGGCCGTATGCTTCAGGCCGCGGCCATCATACTTGGGGCGCAAACCTGCAGCTTGCTGTTCACGACGCATCTCATCCAGTTCTTCTGGTGTCGCGAAACAGTAGAAAGCATGGCCATCATCAAGTAGTTGCTGCGCATATTCTTGGTAGATCTCTGCACGTTCACTTTGACGATATGGTCCCGCATTGCCACCCACATCTGGACCATGATCCCAGTCTAACCCCAGCCAGCGCAGGGCTTTCATTATCATCTGCTCAGATTCAGGTGTGCTGCGTGCCTGGTCGGTATCTTCAATTCGTAGCACGAATTCACCGCCATGTTGTTTGGCAAAGGCGTAGTTAAACAAAGCGATGTAGGCAGTGCCTACATGAGGGTCGCCGGTTGGAGAGGGGGCTACACGGGTGCGAACCTGAGTCATTTCAAGCCTCAAAATAAATAATGGTGGATACCCAGAAGGGAAATTCGAAAGCGCTATTGTATTAAAAGCAGGGGAGGGGTGCGACCCACTGTGAGATAAAAATCTCCAAGCTAAAGCATCTTGTGTTATCTCCCAATTTTCGATTGCATATTGGCCTCGTTCGACGAATTGGCATCATAATGACACTAACTAAGCCAATGATTGTGTTGGTTATAGGTCCATACCGGCAGTTAAAACGAGAATAATCAGCCGTATATTTCAAAATGGAATAAAAACAAAATAAAAATTCTTTTTTGGAATATGCAAACTGAGTTAGCTTACATGGCAATAGTCGACGCTCCTATCGTCGAGAGGGATTTCATATGAACAATATCGTTTGGCACAACCATAAAGTCAGCAAGCAGGAACGCACCGCATTGAAACAACATAAACCTGCCGTGCTTTGGTTTACTGGTCTCAGTGGCTCAGGTAAATCGACTGTTGCAGGTTGTTTGGAAGAGCTATTACACCAAAACGGTGTCCATACATATTTGTTAGATGGCGACAATATCCGGCATGGCCTCTGCGGCGACCTCGGCTTTAGTGATAAAGATCGTGTAGAAAACATCCGTCGTATTGGCGAAGTTACCAAACTGTTTGTTGATGCTGGTGTTATGGTTCTGACAGCATTCATCTCCCCATTTCGAGCTGACAGGCAGATGGTCCGGCAACTTCAGGGAGAAGGCGAATTCATTGAGGTATTCGTTGATGCTCCCCTCGAAGTGTGTGAGGAGCGCGATCCCAAAGGTCTTTATAAGAAGGCTCGCAAGGGCGACATACCGAACTTTACTGGTATCGATAGCGAGTATGAAGCGCCAGAGGAACCAGAGATAACGGTAAAAACTGCTGAGCATGGAGTTGAAGCTTGCGCTGAGCAACTGTTTGATTACCTGAAATCGAATGGATATTTACCAGCTGCCAGCTAGTTTAAGGACGAATAATATAATGTCTCTGACAGTCGATAAAAGTTTGCTTAATCAGGTTTTAGCCATTGCTGAAGATGCTGGCAAAGCCATCATGACGATTTACCAGCAAGACGATTTTGGTGTAGAAGTCAAAGGTGATAACAGTCCGCTTACCGCTGCTGATTTAGCATCGCATGAAACTATCGTAGCGGGTCTTTCTAAGTTAACTCCAGATATCCCCATATTATCCGAGGAGTCGGATGATATTGATTGGCCAACGCGCCAGTCATGGACTCAGTACTGGCTTATAGATCCCTTGGATGGGACGAAGGAGTTCATCAAGCGTAATGGCGAATTCACCGTCAACATTGCCCTTGTTGAAAGTGGTGAACCAACCCTTGGAGTTGTCGTTGCCCCTGTTCTGGAAACTGCATACTTAGGTGGTAAGGGGCTTGGCGCTGAGAAAGTAAAAGATGGGAATAGTACAACCATCAGCTCGGTTACCCCGTCGCAGAGTGACGTTTGGGCTGTCGTTGGTTCTCGCAGTCACCAGTCACCTGAAGTCGCGGATTTTTTAACCAAATTGCCTAACCATGAAATGGTGGCAATGGGCAGCTCCTTAAAGATTTGCTTGGTTGCAGAAGGCAAAGCACACCTTTATCCACGATTGGGATTGACATCGGAATGGGATACCGCCGCCGCGCACGCAGTTGTGCTAGCCGCTGGTGCCGAGATGGTTGATGCTGAGACTCGATTGCCATTGAGGTATAACCAGAAAGAATCGATTCTCAACCCGTTTTTTATTGCAGCGAGCAAGGAATTGCTTACTGCTGACCTGTTTTAACGCTAGCAGAGTAGTGGCCGGATTATGAAACCGTTCAATATGACACACTTGAAGGCGCTCGAAGCCGAAAGTATACACATCATTCGCGAAGTCGCAGCTGAGTTCGATAACCCAGTAATGCTTTACTCCATTGGTAAAGACTCTGCTGTCATGCTTCATTTGGCCCGAAAGGCCTTTTACCCTGGTAAGTTGCCATTCCCTCTGCTTCATGTAGACACGACCTGGAAATTCCGTGAAATGATAGAGTTTCGTGATCGTTTCACCGAAGAGCATGATATGGAGTTGTTAGTTCATATCAACCAGGAAGGTGTGGATATGGGGGTTGGTCCGTTTACCCATGGCAGTGCTAAACACACCGACATAATGAAGACTCAGTCGCTGAAGCAGGCATTAAATCACTATCAGTTTGATGCGGCCTTTGGCGGTGCTCGTCGTGATGAAGAGAAGTCCAGAGCGAAAGAACGGGTGTACTCTTTCCGAGACAACAACCATCGCTGGGACCCAAAGAACCAACGTCCAGAGTTGTGGAACATATACAACGGCAAGGTTAATAAGGGCGAAAGTATACGCGTATTCCCTTTGTCTAATTGGACAGAGTTAGATATCTGGCAATACATCTATCTCGAAAATATCGAGATTGTTCCACTCTATTTCGCTGCGGAACGACCAGTGGTTGAGCGTGATGGCACTCTGATCATGGTCGATGATGATCGTATGCCTCTTCGTGAAGGTGAAACGCCAGAAATGAAGATGGTGCGCTTCCGCACGCTGGGATGTTATCCGCTTACGGGAGCCGTAGAGTCTACAGCTACGACCTTACCTGAAATCATTCAGGAGATGCTGTTAACCAAGACGTCTGAACGCCAGGGCAGGGTCATTGACCATGACCAGGCGGCGTCGATGGAACAGAAAAAGCGTGAAGGGTACTTCTAGGCCCTGGGTGATAAAGAAAGCGATTAGCACGGAATATAGTTATGTCTCATCAATCAGAACTTATCGCCTCAGATATTCAGGGGTACCTCAAACAGCACGAGCAGAAAGAGCTGATGCGCTTTCTGACCTGCGGTAACGTAGATGATGGTAAAAGTACGCTTATCGGGCGCTTACTGCATGATTCCAAGATGATCTTTGAAGATCAGATGGCATCTATTAAGAAAGACTCGAAAAAATTTAATACGACTGACGAAGAGTTCGACCTTGCGTTGCTTGTCGATGGCCTGCAATCAGAGCGAGAGCAAGGTATCACCATCGATGTGGCGTATCGCTACTTCTCTACCGATAAACGTAAGTTCATCATTGCCGATACACCAGGACATGAGCAGTACACGCGTAACATGGCTACTGGTGCGTCGACCTGTGACCTTGCTGTGATTCTTATCGATGCGCGCTACGGAGTTCAAACTCAGACCAAACGTCATAGTTTCATCGTTTCGCTGCTTGGTATTAAACAGGTGGTTGTTGCGGTAAACAAAATGGACCTGATGGAGTTCTCTGAGCAGGTATTTGAAGATATCCGTACTGACTACCTGAAATTCGCAGAGAATCTCGACATACCACAGATTAAGTTCGTTCCGTTGTCCGCCTTGAAGGGCGACAATGTTGTTGAACGCAGTGCATCAACGCCTTGGTACCACGGCGAAACATTGATGGCGATGCTCGAAAATGCGGAGCTAACAGCGAGCAGTAACTATGAAGATTTCCGCTTGCCTGTGCAGTATGTCAGCCGCCCGAACCTCAACTTTCGCGGTTTTGCCGGTACGATTGCTGGTGGTGTTGTTCGAATTGGTGATGATGTGTTGTCTTTGCCATCAGGCAAGTGCTCAAAGGTTAAATCTATCGTCACTTTTGATGGAGAGCTGGAAGAAGCATTTGCTGGCCAAGCTGTCACCTTAACGTTAGAAGACGAAATCGATGTTAGCCGTGGAGATATGCTGGTCCATGCCAATAATCAGCCTGCAGTCAGCGATTCGCTTGAGGCAACAGTGGTATGGATGTCAGAGGAACCCATGCTGCCTCGGAAGCAGTATGATTTCAAACTGGCGTCCAAAACTACCGCGGGCAGTATAGATGACGTTGATTATCAGATCGACGTCAACACCATGGAGAGGAATGACGCGGTACGATTGAACCTGAATGAGATCGGCCAGTGCCAAATCAGCTTAAATCAACCTGTAGCGTTTGATAACTATAAGAGTGTTAAAGGTTGCGGTAGCTTTGTCATCATAGATCGCCTGACCAATGTCACGGTGGGTGCCGGAATGATTTCGGGCGCGGGTAAGCGTGTTGATATAGTGCGTGGCCAATACTCTGAGTTTGAGATTGAGCTGAATGCATTGGTCAGAAAGCATTTCCCACATTGGGAAGCGAAAGATATTCTGGCATTAAAATAAGAGAGAACTATGACGTTTGCGCAGTGGGGAGTGCTCGCTTTATTCGGTTTCTTGTTAGCCGGATTACTCTTCACTCGCATTCGACCCGCGTCTCTGTTTGGTGTGGTGCTTGTTTTTGCTCTGGCTGGTTCTCTTATCAGCCAGGACCAACTTATGGCAAATGCGGTCAATCCAGGGTTGGTAACGTTATTGCTTTTAATGACGGTTTCTCTTGGATTAGAGAAGACCAGTTGGCTTAAAAAACTTGCGCATAGGCTCATTTCTGACAGCTATGCAGTTTCTCTTGTCAAACTGATTAGCTTCACCTCTGTTTCATCTGCATTCCTTAATAATACCGCCGTCGTCGCATCTCTAATTCCTGCTATCAGAAACAATGGCGTTCATGCGCCTTCTAAGCTGTTTATCCCATTGTCTTATGCTGCCATTTTAGGGGGCACAATGACCTTGATTGGTACCTCAACGAATCTGATTGTGGATAGTTTGATGTTGGATACGGGGGCAAAGGGCTTCGCTTTTTTTGACTTCTTTTGGGTTGGATTAGCATTGGTCGTTGGCGGCGGCGTGACGCTCATGTTGGTAGCGCGTTGGTTGCCAAGTCATGCTCAAGCCAGCAGTGAATATAAGAATTACTTCATCGATGCGAAAGTGGCTGAGGACTCGCCCCTTGTGGGAAAGAGTGTGCAGGACAACGGATTGCGAAACATGGAGTCGCTGTTCCTGGTTGAGATTGTGCGAGATGAACGCTTGATTAGTCCTGTGACACCACAGGCTGTGATTGAAGCGGGTGACCGTTTGGTTTTCTCTGGAGATGTCAAAAAGCTTCATCAGCTCAAACAGTTTGAAGGTGTGCGTCTATTTGCTGAAAATAACGGTCTGCCATCGGAAAACCTCATTGAAGTGGTTGTTACTCCCACTGCATCGGTAATAGGAAGAACGCTCAAACGAGCGGGATTTCGAGCACGCTTTGATGCTGCTGTTGTTGCTATGCGTAGGGGAGGTGAGCAGATCTCTGGAAAGCTCGGGGATGTAAAGTTGAGGGCCGGGGATAATTTAGTTCTGGCGGTTGGCCCCGATTTCACGCAACACAGAAATATCGACAAAAACTTTTTTGTTGTCAGTGGCATTCAACTTCCTAAGGCTCTTTCGCGTTGGCAAGAATGGTCGATACTCGGAGCCTTTGCTTCGGTTGTAGCAGCTGCAGCGACTGGGTTCGTTAGTTTACTTACTGGGCTAGTGTTTTTGCTTGCTGGAATGTTGGCTATCAAGGTGCTGAACACCAATGAGATAAAACGGCGTTTCCCGTTTGAGTTGTGGCTAATTGTTACCTCAGCGCTAACTTTGGCTAAGTCTGTAGAAAACACCGGGTTAGCCGACTTGCTGGCTACTCAGGCCGAAATCTGGTTCGCAAGTGGAGATGTCTTTTGGGCCTTTGTTGGTATCTATCTGATGACCTTGGTCATGACTGAATTGGTGACGAATAATGCGGCAGCGGCGCTCACATTCCCTTTAGCCTATGGTTTCGCTGTAGGATTTGAAGTGAACCTGATGCCATTTGCTTTGGCTGTTGCATTCGGTGCCAGCGCAAGTTTTATCAGTCCTTACGGATACCAGACTAACTTGATGGTATTTAATACCGGGCGCTATCACTTGAAGGATTTTGCCACAGTTGGACTACCTGTTTCTGCGGTTTATAGCGTGGTTGTACTCTATTTGGTGCCGAAGCTGTTTCCTTTCTAAAGCCGCCCACGGCAATATGACTTCCTTTAGGTGACTCCTGATGAGATATATGTCACATTTGTGCTTAACTAAAATGTCACGTTCGGCATATAATCTGCAGATACAATACCAACTGTAAGGACACATTAATGATCAGGAAAGCTGTTATTCCCGTAGCCGGTCTCGGTACTCGAATGCTTCCCGCCACCAAAGCCATACCAAAAGAGATGCTGCCTATTGTTGATAAGCCACTGATCCAATATGTGGTCAATGAGTGCGTAGCAGCCGGCATCAAGGAGATAGTGCTGGTTACTCATGGCAGTAAAAATTCAATTGAAAACCATTTTGATACCTCCTTTGAACTTGAAGCAACATTGGAAAAGCGTGTTAAGCGTCAGTTGCTGGACGAGGTTCAGAGCATTTGTCCGAAAGACGTAACCATCATGCATGTGCGCCAGGGAACAGCTAAAGGCTTGGGGCACGCCATTTTATGTGCTCGCCCTATGGTTGGTGACGCGCCGTTTGCAGTTGTACTGCCCGACGTGATTATTGATGATGTGCAAAGTGATTTGACCCGTGAAAACATGGCTGAAATGGTCCGCATGTTTAAAGACACAGGTTGTAGCCAGGTGATGGTTGAAGCCGTGCCAGATGAGGATGTGTCCAAGTTCGGTATTGCTGATGTCAAAGGACATGAACTGAAGCAGGGTGAGTCTGCGCCTATGACGGCGATTGTTGAAAAACCAGAACTCGCAGAGGCGCCTTCTAATCTTGCCGTTGTTGGTCGCTATGTCCTGAGTTCAGATATTTGGGATATTCTTGAATTCACTCCTGCTGGTGCCGGTGACGAGATCCAACTGACAGATGCCATCGCTGTGTTAATGAAGCAGCAACAGGTAAACGCCTACTACATGAAGGGTAAGAGCCATGACTGTGGCTCTAAGCTGGGTTACATGAAGGCGAATGTTGAATACGCTTTGCGCCATAAAGGTATGGGCAGCGAGTTTGCCGAGTTCCTGAAGCAAGTTACAGCTGAAGTATAAAATTATCTGTTTATGAGGGGTTGCCTGTGCAACCCCTCATTGTTCGCGAGCAATTTATTATGACCATCCTTGTTACAGGCGGAGCCGGCTATATTGGCAGCCACACAGTGGTTGAACTTCTCAGTGATGAGCAGGAATTGGTGGTTGTCGACAACCTATGCAACTCATCTCAAGAGTCGCTAAATCGAGTTGAGAAGATTACCGGTAAGTCAGTGCCATTTTATCAGATAGATATTCTTGACCGAGACGCATTGAGAACCGTATTTGAGAAGCACGATATTTCTGCGGTGGTTCACTTCGCAGGCCTGAAGGCGGTAGGAGAGTCGGTACAGAAGCCATTGAGCTACTACATGAATAACGTGACTGGTACCATTGTTCTTTGTGAAGTAATGGCTGAGTTTGGTGTCAAGAACCTGGTATTCAGTTCTTCTGCCACAGTGTATGGCGATCCTGCATCGGTACCTATTCAGGAAGATTTCCCTACCAGTGCGACCAACCCTTACGGCCGTAGCAAGCTGATGGTCGAAGAAGTGCTCAGAGATTTGTATGTGTCTGATAGTGTTTGGAATATTGCGCTGCTGCGTTATTTCAACCCGGTTGGCGCGCATGAAAGTGGCTTGATCGGTGAAGATCCTAATGGTTTGCCTAACAACCTGATGCCGTTTATCTCGCAGGTTGCCGTAGGCAAACTGGAGCAACTCAGCGTATTTGGCGACGACTATGCTACGGTTGATGGCACCGGTGTGCGTGATTACATTCATGTAGTTGACCTAGCTATTGGCCATTTGAAAGCGCTTGATAAACTCAGAGCCTCACCGGGTGTTGTCACTTACAATTTGGGTACGGGCTGCGGGTATTCTGTATTGCAGATGGTTGATGCTTTTGAGCAGGCTTCTGGCAAACAGGTGCCTTACAAAATAGCGCCTCGTCGTCCTGGTGATATCGCTGAATGTTGGGCTGACCCTGCGCTAGCGAAAAGTGAACTGGATTGGGAGGCATCCAGAACTGTGAAAGAGATGACCCAAGATACGTGGCGTTGGCAGTCTGGCAATCCAAAGGGCTATCAGAGCTAGCCAGTTAAGGTTAAGCTTTGACTTGGACGTTATGGGGAAGGGGCTTATGTGGCCCTTTTTTATTGTACCAATCCGCATAAAGATATGGTCAACCAGGCTTCCCGTTGGTAGATAATATTCTTATTCTGATTGGTATTAGCAAAGGAAAACGAATGAAATTTTTAGTAACAGGCGCCGCAGGCTTTATTGGCTTCCATACTTCCATGCGCCTTTGTTCGCAGGGGCATGAGGTAGTCGGCCTGGACATAGTCAATGACTATTATGATGTTAATCTAAAGCTAGACCGTTTGAGCCAACTTGAAAAATTGAGCGGCTTTCGTCATGTGAAAATGGCTTTAGAAGATCGTGATGCTATTGCAAAGCTCTTTGCTACTGAAAAATTTGATCGTGTGATTCATTTGGCGGCACAAGCCGGTGTCAGATACTCTTTGGAACATCCTTTTGCGTATACAGATGCGAACATCACCGGAACACTCACCATTTTAGAGGGGTGTCGACACAATGACGTAGAGCACTTGGTATATGCGTCGTCCAGTTCGGTATATGGCTTAAATACCACTATGCCATTCGCCACTCATAACAATGTGGATCATCCTGTTTCTCTGTATGCAGCCACCAAGAAGGCCAATGAATTGATGGGCCACACCTACAGCCATTTGTACGGTATTCCAACGACCGGTCTGCGCTTTTTTACCGTTTATGGTCCGTGGGGCCGTCCTGATATGGCGCTTTTCCTGTTTACTAAAGCGATATTGGAAGGCAAGCCAATCAACGTTTTTAATCACGGCAAGATGCAGCGTGATTTTACCTATGTCGATGACATTGTTGAGGGCATTGTTCGCATTCAGGATAAACCTGCTCAGCCGAATCCAAATTGGACTGGTGCTGCGCCTTTGCCTGACTGTTCAAGTGCGCCGTATAAAGTGTTCAACATCGGCAATAATCAGCCTGTAGAGCTTGAGTATTTCATCACCTGTATTGAAAAAGCGTTGGGTATGGAAGCGAACAGAAATTACATGCCAATCCAACCCGGTGATGTGCCTGCTACTTATGCTGATATTGATGATCTGAATAAAGCGGTCGGGTTCCACCCATCGACTCCAATCGAGACCGGTGTTCAGAGGTTTATTGACTGGTATCGTGACTATTACCAAGTATAAGAAAAGGCCGCTTTAGCGGCCTTTTTTAACTCAATGTCATTGCTAACTGTTTGAGTGGTGGGTCAAGAATAAGTCTCTGAGCCTTTGGCTACCTGGGCCCAGCTTATCAGGCTCAGGTATCACCATACTAAGTTGAACCGCTTTCTTTTCGCTTCCATGCATCGAGAGCCTTTTTAAACTACCGGCTTTGATTTCGGCCTCAGCAATAAATCTGGGTAACCACGCAAAACCGGTACCCTGACGGAGAAGGCTCAGTGCCTCATAGAAATTATCCACTGTCCAGCGTTGTTCCGATCTTAGCCAACCCTGTTCTTCTTTTGGCTGTTTGCCAGTGTCTCTTATTACCAGCTGTAAATGCTGTTCCAGATGGTGGCTTTCGAGTCTTTCCTCTTCAGAGAGAGGGTGTTGAGGGTGACAAACTAACCAAAGCTCGGTACTCGTTAGAGGTTCGCCCAGATAACCTTTGGGGACGTTGTTTACAATGGCAATATCGACGTCTTTATCTTTGATTGCTTCTTGCCCTCCCGAGATGACCACTCGCTTTACATTAATACGAGAGCCTCGACTTTCTGGTGCAAATTGCCGCAGGACATTGTTTAAGTCATCAATGGGATACACCAACTCAACCGCTAGCCGTATTTCTGGCTCCCAACCTAAATCGATGCTTTCGGCCAAATGTTCAAGTGATTCAATGTTTTCAGTCAACTGGCGGGAGCGGCGTAACATGACTTCGCCCGCTTCAGTGAGAAAAGCCTTTCGCCCTTTTACTTCGAGCAATGCAATGCCCAACTGTGTTTGCATCTTTGCAACGGCGTGGTTTAGCGAAGACTGGCTCTTATTAAGGAGTTCCGCCGCTTTGGCATAGCTTCCAGCGTCAACAACAGCTTGCAGAATTCGCCATTGTTCTAAAGTTGTTCGGGGGCGGTATTGACTCATGTCCTTTCGTCTCTCATCGCAAGTGATTGCTATTGGCGGCAGGCTGCGAGGGAAGTTACGTGCTGACTTCCGTGTCGCTCGCTATTTTATTGTAACTATTCGCTTTTCTCTGGCAAGTCGGGATAAAGAGAACTTATGAATTTTTTCGCGAGCTCTACACCATAGCGCTTGCTGCCAACTTCAAACCCCGTGAGGCGCTTAAGCGTCTGTTTTGCCTGCGGGCCTCTAAGTCGATTTAGCTCTGATAAAAGAGTGTCCAGCTCAAGCTCGCCGGCGTGGTAGCGAGCAGAAACCTGCTGAGCGATAGCTTTTTGCCACAGCTCTCGGTAGCTGAACACGCCGGGCGAGGCTAAATTGCTCATTGCATACGGTATCTGTGCCGGTGGTGTGCCGATGGCGTCCAGGTTGTCGCCAATCAGCTTGATAGTGAGCTTTTCGAAACTGCCTTGGCTCAGGTCGTTTTGGTGATAGGCTAAGGCGAGCTTGGCGCTGAGTACCTGTCTCAACCATAAGTGAGGATGACGAGTTGGCTGCCGCTGTTCTGAAATAGCTTTCAGAATTTTGTTTTCCAGGCCTTGTAAGTCTGGATAGGCAGAAGCTGTAAAGCCCGGATATTCGGGGTGGTGCAATATCCCCTGTAACGCTTGAAGAATGGCGCTATCCAAACTGCTCAGCCGGACTTTAGCCAGAGGTGATTTTTGGCCTTTAATCAGCATCGCACCAGCTTGATACCCTGCTACGGGGTAGCGTAAACGACCAATCCCTAACTTGGTTTTGGGGTGTGAAAGGTCGATATAAATCTCACCAAATACACGCTCTTGGCTATCCAGAAGTTGCAATATGCTGACATCAGCGCCCCATTTGTACGCTTCAAGATGCTTCAGCCTTAGTTCAAGCTTCTCAGACCAAAACGCAATGCGATTGGTGACAGCGTCAGTGGTCAAAGCGATTCGTAGTTCTTGGTTAGACTGGTGACTGTGTTGAGATAGCGATTGCGTTTGGCGAAACCAAAGATCCCAAGGTTGAAGTGAAGACGGCGAATAATCTTTAGAGAATGCTGTTAGTTGGCGTTCTAATGCAAGCAGAAAATTTCGGATCTCATGCTTCGATAGTAGACTGTGTTGGAGTTGATAGTCGGTCCAGTTGTCAGCCCCAACGTCGATGGCAAATCTAGCTCTGGCAGCCAAAAGCCGGTTGAGCTGGTTCCTTGCTTCCTTGCCCCCACGAGACTTATGAGCTCGGAATGTATAGGCGCGACACTCACTGCGATATGCCTTTGCCATGAATCGATAAAACTCAGCAGGTCTATAGATATCTATCGATATCCGCTTATCTTCTGCGAGCGTTTCTTTCCTATGGGGTTTCCGTTCAGCACATTGCCAGGGTAGAGATATAGGCTCACCACTCTGTAGAGAGAGCAGAAAGCTGTTTTTCGCTGTATTTATATCAATCTGCAGATCTTCAGGAAAACTATCGTACATAAGGCCAGGGTAGCTCTTGTTAAAAAGTGCTTGCTGCCATTTCGCTGGCTCTGTTTGCCTGTTTCTGTTTAAAAAGGGTCTCCACCAATCACCATTGTTACCTAACTTCCAGTCTGTGATTGCTAGGTTAATGGCAAGCCGACAGTAACTGAATGCTTCACGCCAATGAGCATCCGGGTGAAGTAGATACATTTGCTCAGATTGAGCGAGAAGATCAAAATAGGGCAGTAACCAGATGCCAAGCAGCCTTCCTGACGACTCGCTCTGGTCGGCACTAAACTTCGGCCCTTGTATCATTTGGCCTACCGCCTGGTCACAACGACTTTTTAGCTGTGCAGGATTTTGCCACTGCGTAGCAAGCGCGGGTGAGTGCTGTACACTGCTTTGTTCAGCGCTTTGTAATCCAAAGCTAATTAAAAGTAGTGTGCAGAGAACTGCATTCAAAGTTCCCTGAATTGCTCTACGAAACACCGTGGCGCTACTCTGGACGCCGTGCAATAACTACTGCCCGTTTCGGGGCAGGATAGCCTTCCACTGTTTTGCTCTGGTCCAGTGGATCCAGATAGTTCTTCAGTGATTGGCGATCCATCCACTCGGTACTTCTTTGTTCATCAAGGCTGGTGTCATTGATGTCTACGGTTCTTATCTGTTCAAAACCACAGCGACTCAACCAGTGCTCCAAGGCTTTTACACTGGGTAGGAACCAAACATTCGGCATTTGCGCATAGCGTTCACCGGGCACCACAACCTGTTGCTCGTCTCCATCAACCACCAGAGTTTCAAGTACTAACTCTCCACCAGGTCTAAGCTGGCTCTTTAACTGATAAAGGTGGTCGATTGGAGAGCGCCGATGATAAAGCACTCCCATACTAAAAACGGTATCGAATGCTTCCAGGTCAGGCAGCTCCTGGATCCCAAATGGCAGAAGGTGGATGGGTAGGTTTTGCGGAGCGAATTTTTTTACTGCCAAGAATTGGGCTAAAAAAAGCTGAGTGGGATCAATGCCAATAACACAAGCCGCTTTTTCACCCAACATGCGCCACATGTGGTAACCACTTCCGCAACCAACATCAAGCACGGTCCGGTTTTTCAGAGGAGAAATATGAGGCAGTAATCGGTCCCACTTCCAATCAGAACGCCATTCAGTGTCGATGTGAACCCCATAGAGGTTGAATGGGCCCTTGCGCCATGGCATTAGTTGTTTGAGCAAACCCGTTATCCGGGCTTTTTCGCTCTCCGAAGAGAGCTCTCCAGTTCCGAATCGGACCTCTTTACATAGGTCGTATTCTGCAGTTTCAAACTCAGGTAGTTGCTCGATGACGCGCAGCCAGCGGCCAAATTCGCCATGCAGATGCTCTGTGTACCAGGCTTTCAGTTGCGCAGGGGCAGTTTCAAGCCAGTGAGCCAGGGGGGAATCAATAATGTCGCGATAAAAGGGCGAAAAAATATCGTGATGAACCTGAGGCATTATTTGATCGCTACCATCGAAGTGAAGTTGAAACACTGGAACCAAGGGGATGCATGCTTGAAGCCAATCTCTTTTAGTCTGGCTATGTGCTCAGGCAGGGTATCTGTTCGCAGCACATTCTCTAGTGCTGTGCGCTTCTGACTGATCTCTAACTCACTGTATCCGTGAGCGCGTTTAAAGTTATGGTGTAGTTCGATTTGCAGTTCGTTAATTTGCGTATCTTCAAAGTGCACTTTTTCTGACAACAGAAGCAGTCCGCCGGGCAGCATACCTGAATATATTTTGTTTAACAGTGCCTGGCGATCTGCGGGTGGGAGAAATTGCAGCGTGAAATTCAGGATCACCATAGAAGCGTTTTTAATCTCTGTTTGCCGGATATCCTCACACGCGATATGTACCGGAATTTCGGAGCGATATGCGCCAAGGTTCCTCTGACAACGTTCAATCATCTGCTCTGAATTATCAATGGCAACAATTTCTACTTCGCTGGCATCAATATTCCTTCTTGCCGCCAATGTTGCGGCACCAAGAGAGCAACCCAAGTCATATACACGGCTGCCAGGAGTCACGTAACTTTTTGCAAGCTCGCCAATGGTTGCAATAATATTTGTATAGCCTGGCACAGAGCGTTGGATCATGTCTGAAAAGACATCAGCCACGCCTTGGTCAAAACGAAAATCGCCAATATTGGTGAGAGGCGTTGAGAACAGCGTATCTTTGTTCTGCATTTAACTACATTGATGTGCTTGGAGAATGTAGGCGCTATTGTAACGCAAACAATCTGAAAACCGCGACTCCGTAGTGCTTTTGATGCTTTACTCAAATGCCAGGCTACAAATAATGAGTGTTAGGTTTTTTGACACTTCGCGTTATAATCGATATCGCATTGGTGAATCATCGTTGTGGTTATGGCAAAGGAAGTTTGGAGTCTTGCCCTTCGAATAAGCGAAGCGCAAACCCGACCACCTCAGGTCTTTTTGGTCAAAGGAATGCGAACTTGACGTCTTGGTTGTATCGAATATTCGGCTTTTTAGTCTTTGCAGTGTCTCATTTTGCTTCAGCAAACGATGAGCCTATCACTATAGTTTCCAGCGCCGATACTTATCCATACCATTTCTCCGTGAACGGCAAACCCACAGGCATGTTGATTGATATGTGGCGTTTGTGGTCTGACAAAACTGGTCAACCGGTCAACATTCTTTCCTTACCCTGGTACCAAACTCTTGAGATGATGCAAACCGGTGAAGCTCAGATCCATGCTGGGCTGGCGATAAACCCGGAGAGGGAAGGATTCCTGGATTTTGCATCGCCGCTTGCCCACGTAACTTCAAACGTTTTCATTCATCGTTCCCTGCCAGATATTAAGCAGGCGACATCCCTGACACCCTATTTAATTGGCTCCGTTAAGGGCGCGAATCACGTCAATCTGTTAAACAAACTTTATCCGCAATTGCGTGTAAGTGAATATGAGCGTCAGTTTGATGTTTATGATGCCGCTGTTCGTGGCGATGTGCTTGCTTTTACTGGTTTGAACAGGATCTCCAATCAATACGAAAATGCCCGAGAGCTTGAGAAAAAATATCCGAACCATCGTAAGCTGACTTATCACACGCTTTCTTTGCACCCTGCTGTCTCCGAGGGTAATGAAGCGCTTTTGCAGTCTATTGAAGCAGGTTTTGCCCTTTTTACTGACGAAGAGCGCTCCGCTATTTATCGCCGCTGGTTTGGTACCTCAGGTGAGCAAGCGGGCATTGTGATCGCCATTCTGCCAGATGCACCGCCTTACATGATGCTGGATGAGGATGGCAATCCTGGCGGCATGGTGGTTGATATCTGGAAGCTTTGGGGACAACGTAATGGTTATAAAGTGAATTTTGTGGTTCAAGACCGCCACACGCTTAATAGCCAGATGGAGTTGCAGCTGGTGGATATTGTATCAGCTCTCCCTAGCGCTGATATCTCACACGAAGGGTTAGAGCCTGCCAACCAGATTATGACCCTGAAAGCGCAGTTCTACTCTCCTGAAACGTCTAACGTGCGTCAGTTGAGTCAGCTTGAAAACAGGCCAGTGGGTGTTCTCAGGCAGGCGAGTTATCTTCCTCAACTACAGAGCCAGTATCCACAGCTAAACCTGCGATATTACGATGACCACTTTGAGATGATTCAAGCGACGATTGCTGACGAAATTGTTGGCTTCTTTGGTTTATCTAACCTGACCGAATATGTGCTGATCCAGCGTAATCAATTGAATCAGTTTGTTCGACTGCCGGAGCCATCATTTGCGGCTGAAGTGCTTTCAATGGTTGGGCGCGGTAATGAAAACCTCAAACATCGTATTCAACTCGGCTTTGAATCAATTGATATCAGTGACTTGGCTGATATTGAGCGACGCTGGGTTCTTGCGCCAAAAGACCGTTATTTCGAAAATCTTCCTTTATCCGTTGAGTTAAGTCGACAGGAAAACCAGTGGCTGGCACGCCATCCCGTTATACGTTTGGGAGCGGTTCGGAACTACCCGCCATTCGAGTTTGTGGATGATCTCGGCAACTTTTCTGGCGTAAATGCCGATTTGGTGGAGTGGCTGGAGAGCCGCACAGGCATGCGAATCGATGTCGTGCTCTACGCTAGCTGGCAACAAGTGCTGGATGCAGTGATGGCTCATAAGGTCGATTTTGTCGCTGCAATCAGTGATACGCCGGAACGCAAAACAGCACTGTCATTTTCAAATGGTTACTGGCCCACGCCATGGGCGATAGCAATGCGGGAAGAGGAGCTGTTGATCTCACAGCTGAGCCAACTTCACGGCAAAACATTGGGTGTTATTGCTGGTTACCAAGTGATTCCCTGGCTAAGGCGAAACCATCCAGAGATCCAACTGAAAGTGTTTGATTCTGGACAGGAAGGATTAAACGCTGTTGCTCGCGGAGAAGTGTTTGGTTTGTTGGATAACTTGACGGTCGCAGTCGCTACCGTTCGAGAGCTTGGATTAAGTAATCTGAAACTCTCAACACTGCATGATATTCAGCAGGAATCGTCAAAGTTTGGTATTCGAAAAGATTGGCCGGAACTCGTTTCGATTCTGAACAAAGCACTGCAGATGTTGACGGAAAATGAGCGCAGAACCATTTTGTCGAAGTGGCTTGACCTGACTATTGATCAAGGTGTTTCTTCAGAAAAAATATGGCGGGTCAGCGTTCAAGTCGGGGCGCTGGTGTTGCTGGCCATGTCTCTGATGGTGCTGTGGAATCGCCGTTTGAATCGCGAAATTGAGCGACGTCGTGCGGCTGAAGAAACGGTTCGCCATCTTGCCCGCCACGATGAGCTGACTGGGTTAGCCAATCGACGTCAATTTGAAGATGCGATGAGTCAGGCTCTGGAGAATCACGCACGAACAAAAAACCTGATGGCTTTGATGTTTATCGATCTCGACGGTTTCAAAGAGATCAACGATAAATACGGTCACGCCATTGGTGACGCTGTATTGAAGGGTGTTGCAGATCGCTTTCAGGGCGTGGTGAGACGTTCAGATACGTTGGCTAGGTTTGGTGGAGACGAGTTTGTCGTACTAGCCACTAACTTGCATCATCGTTTACATGCAGCGGAGTTGGCTAGAAAACTTCTTCAGGTACTGTCCGAGCCATTCGAGTTATCTGATGGAAACGCCAAGCTCAGTGCCAGTATTGGGGTAGCGGTTTACCCTGAAGATGGTGAAAGCATTGAAAGTCTTCTTCGATGTGCCGATGCTTTGATGTACCGAATCAAAGATGCTGACAAAAACGGTTATATGCTGACTTAATATAGCCGCCCTGTCTGGCGGTGAGCTTCGTCGCCTGTTTCCCAGCCAAATACATAATTTTTCGCCTGCAAAATCCACAACGGTGAGATAAACAGCCCCCCAGCCCGTGACAATAAAAGTGGTTTGAATATAATGCAGGGCTGTTCTTCTATCTTGGTTAAGACGAAGTAGGTAAGTTAGCCAATGCCAATTTATGAGTATCGTTGTGAAGATTGTGGTCATCAGCTAGAAAAGCTGCAGCGGATCAGTGACGCGCCGCTGGTAGACTGTCCAAGCTGCTCTGCGCCCGCTCTTAAGAAAATGATCTCTGCTGCAGGTTTCCGCCTAAAGGGCGGAGGCTGGTACGAAACTGACTTTAAGAGCGGCACGAAAAAGAACCTTGCATCCGATTCCGGGCAGGGCTCTTCTGGCAAGACGGCTGAGCCAATTTAGAATTTAAAGAGTTAACACGCGATTGCGCTGCCTTTCAGGTGGCGCAATCTGTTCTGAAATACAGGAAAGTACAAATGCGCAGCCATTACTGTGGACAAGTAAATGAATCCCTTATCGGCCAGGAAGTCACGTTATGCGGTTGGGTTAATCGCCGACGTGATCTTGGGGGTGTGATTTTTCTCGATTTGCGAGACCGTGAGGGAATAATTCAGGTTGTTTACGATCCTGATATTGAAGATGTATTTGCGCTGGCAAACACGCTTAGAAACGAATTCTGCGTTAAGGTCACCGGTATTGTCCGTGCTCGTCCAGAAGGCCAGGTAAATAAAGATATGGCCACCGGCGGTGTAGAACTGCTTGGTAAGCAGCTTGAAATCCTCAACGCTTCTGCGCCGTTGCCACTGGATTTCAACCAGCACAATAGCGAAGAGCAACGTTTGCGTTATCGTTATCTGGATCTGCGTCGTCCAGAGATGAATGAGAAGATGGTTTTCCGTGCCAAGGTGACCAGTGAAGTTCGTCGTTTTATGGATGAGGCTGGTTTCCTTGATGTTGAAACACCTATTCTGACGGCTGCTACGCCAGAAGGTGCGCGTGATTACCTTGTTCCAAGCCGTACTCACAAAGGCAAATTCTTTGCCTTACCCCAATCACCGCAGCTGTTCAAGCAGTTGCTGATGATGTCAGGTGTTGATCGTTACTATCAGATTGTTAAGTGTTTCCGTGACGAAGATTTACGTGCTGATCGTCAGCCTGAGTTTACCCAGATTGATATCGAAACCTCATTTATGAGCGCTGACGAAGTCATGGGTGTTACCGAACAGATGATCCGCCAGCTGTTCCAAAAACTGTTGGATGTCGACTTGGGTGACTTCCCTCGCATGAGTTATGAAGAAGCGATGCGTCGCTTTGGTAGCGACAAGCCAGATCTGCGTATTCCGCTGGAGCTGGTTGACGTGGCCGAGCAGGTGAAATCTGTCGACTTCAAAGTATTCTCGGGCCCTGCAAATGATCCAAAAGGTCGCGTGGCAGCGATCAAAGTGCCGGGTGGTGCAGACAAGTTCAGCCGTAAGCAGATCGATGAGTTAGGCAAGTTTGTTGGCATCTATGGTGCTAAAGGCCTGGCTTGGATGAAGATCAATGATAGAGCCGCAGGCCTTGAAGGTGTGCAGTCGCCAGTCGCCAAATTCTTCTCTGCAGAAGTGATGGAAGCGCTGTTGGAACAAGTTGGTGCGGAAACTGGCGATATCCTGTTCTTTGGTGCTGACAGCAAACATGTCGTTACTGAGGCTATGGGTGCACTGCGTATTAAACTGGGTGAAGAGCTTGGCCTGGTAGCAGACGAATGGCGCCCTCTGTGGGTTGTTGACTTCCCAATGTTTGAAGAGAGCGATGGTCGTCCGCAAGCGTTACACCATCCATTCACTGCGCCTTCAAATGCAACCCCAGAAGAGCTGGAAGCTGATCCGTTTACTGCACTTTCTGACGCCTATGACATGGTACTTAATGGTTGCGAAGTCGGTGGCGGCTCTGTACGTATCTTTGATCAGAAGATGCAGGCGACGGTATTCCGTATTCTTGGCATTTCCGATGAAGAAGCAAAAGAGAAATTTGGCTTCCTACTCGAAGCACTTCAGTACGGTGCGCCACCACATGCTGGTCTGGCATTCGGCTTGGACCGTTTGGTAATGCTGATGTGCGGAGCAGACACGATCCGTGACGTAATGGCATTCCCTAAAACCACAACTGCCGCTTGTCCATTGACCGATGCCCCAGGCATGGCAAACCCTGAGCAGCTTGCTGAGCTTCAGATAGCGATCACCGCAGAACCGAAGGCTGCCGAGGAAAAGGCGGCTGAGTAATGTATAAACGCCCGGAATCTGTGCTGGTAGTGATCTACCGGGAAGATTTCCGGGTGCTTCTTATGCGAAGATCATTCCCCGATGATTTTTGGCAATCTGTAACCGGTTCTCTGGAACATCAAGAGCAGCCTCTCGCAGCGGCGATCCGTGAAGTTCACGAAGAAACCGGAGTCGAGCCTGGCTTGGTGGGCGCATCCATTGTTGATGTAAATACACAAGTTCGTTACCCCTTGTATCCTGAATGGAAACAACGGTATGCCCCCGATGTGAATGAAAATCTTGAGCATTGGTTCTTTTTAAAAGTCCCACAGAACACGGTTATCAGGCTTTGCGAAGGCGAACACCAGGAGTATGTCTGGTTGACGTTTGCTGAGGCGTTGGCTCAGGTATCGTCTGAGTCTAATCGTGACGCCATTGTTCAGCTTGCTGAGAAATTAGAATTACACGCGAATTGAAATAAGAGCACCGATGTAAACCTGACACGGTGCTAAAGATTGGAGATAGGTTATGGCAGGCCACAGTAAATGGGCAAATATTAAACATCGCAAAGCCGCGCAGGATGCAAAGCGCGGTAAGATCTTCACAAAGCTTATCCGTGAGTTGACGGTTGCCGCCCGTGAAGGTGGCTCTGATGCCGATGCTAACCCCCGTTTGCGAGCCGCTATCGACAAAGCATTGTCGAACAATATGACCAGAGATACCGTTGATCGCGCAGTCAAGCGTGGTGCGGGTGAATTAGATGGCCAGGAGTTGGAAACCATCATCTATGAAGGCTATGGTCCTGGCGGCACAGCGGTGATGGTTGAGACTATGACCGACAACCGTAATCGTACGGTTTCCAGTGTTCGCCACCTGTTTACTAAATCTGGCGGAAACCTGGGTACCGATGGTTCTGTTTCCTACTTGTTTACCAAGAAGGGCGTTATCTCTTATCCAGAAGGCACAGATGAAGATCAGGTCATGGAAGCGGCTTTGGACGCGGGTGCGGAAGATGTAGAGACGAACGATGACAGCTCCGTTGACGTTTATACCTTGCCTGAAGACTTTGGTACCGTGAAGGATGCACTTGATGCAGCAGGGCTGGAGGCGGTTAACGCCGAAGTTACCATGGTGCCCTCGACCAAGGCTGAACTTGATCTGGACACTGCCCAGAAACTGCTGCGTCTAATCGACGGCCTTGAAGACGACGATGATGTCCAGGAGGTTTATCATAATGCAGATATCTCCGACGATGTTATGGAACAGCTAGGCTAACGGCTTGAGTATTATTCTAGGCATTGATCCCGGCTCCCGCATTACCGGATACGGCGTCATTCAGCAGGTTGGCGCCAAGTATAAATACCTAGGTAGTGGGTGCATTCGTATGACAGCATCTGCGTTGTCGGAAAGGCTCAGAACCATTCATGACGGTGTTAGCGAATTAATTCACCAGTTTCAGCCAGATGAGTTTGCGATTGAACGCGTATTTATGGCGAGGAATGCTGACTCTGCGTTAAAGCTGGGTCAGGCAAGAGGTGCCGCGATCGTTGCTGCTGCCTGTCGAGAGCTTCCGGTTCATGAATACTCTGCCAGAGAAGTAAAGCAAGCTGTGGTGGGGACCGGTGGCGCCGATAAAGCGCAAGTCCAACATATGGTGGCGCATATTCTTAAACTGCCGGCGACGCCGCAAGCGGATGCTGCCGATGCGTTAGCGATTGCCTTGTGCCACTGCCATACGAGACAGAGCTTGATAGCTATGTCTGGAAAAGTTTCCGGCACAGCAAAGGGCCGTTGGCGCTAATCCATTACAAGTACCACCAGTACCCAAGCAAAACAACAAGGTGAGATTTTGATCGGACAGTTACGTGGAACCATAGTTTCTAAGCAGCCACCAGATCTGGTTATCGATGTATCAGGTGTGGGCTATGAGGTTCAGCTGCCAATGACCAGCTTTTATGAGCTACCGGATATTGGGCAGGAAGCCACGGTTTATACACATTTTGTCGTCAGAGAAGATGCTCAGCTGCTTTTTGGCTTTTCGGCTCTACATGAAAGGGCAATGTTTCGTGAGCTGATAAAAACTAATGGTGTAGGGCCCAAGCTGGCATTGGCTATTCTGTCTGGTATGTCATCCGCTCAATTTGTACAAGTCGTAAATCATGATGACATCTCATCCTTGATCAAACTCCCAGGTGTGGGAAAGAAGACCGCAGAACGCTTGCTCGTTGAGATGCGCGACAGGCTTAAAAACTGGGGAGAGCTACCTGCTATAGCTGCTAGTGAAGGCTTCGAATTGAGCCCGCAAGGGAAAGACGATACGTTCGTTAGGGCAACTGATGCTGTTGAAGACGCCGTTGCCGCGTTGGTCGCTTTGGGCTATAAACCCGCACAAGCAAGCCGCGCTGTAAGCCAGGTAAAAGGTGAGGGGATGGATAGTGAATCCCTTATCCGTGAAGCACTCCGTAATATGGTCTAGGAAACGAAATGATTGAGGCTGATCGATTGGTGCAGGGCACCCACTTACGAGAAGAAGAAGCCCTCGACAGGGCGATTCGCCCTAAACTGCTTTCTGATTACACTGGCCAATCTCACGTTGTCGAGCAGATGGAGATCTTCATCAAAGCCGCAAAGTTGCGTCAGGATGCCTTGGACCACCTGTTGATATTTGGTCCACCTGGATTAGGTAAAACCACGCTCGCTAACATCGTTGCCAATGAGCTTGATGTAAATATCAAAACCACCTCAGGTCCTGTCCTAGAGAAAGCGGGGGATTTGGCAGCGCTTTTAACCAATCTTGAACCAAATGATGTGTTGTTTATTGATGAAATTCATCGGCTCAGTCCTGTTGTTGAGGAAGTACTGTATCCGGCGATGGAAGATTACCAGTTGGATATCATGATTGGCGAGGGGCCTGCGGCTCGCTCAATTAAGTTGGACCTGCCCCCATTCACCCTGATTGGGGCAACTACCCGAGCTGGTTCACTTACATCGCCTCTTCGTGACCGATTTGGTATTGTGCAGCGGCTGGAGTTTTACAATGTTGTAGAGCTCACCAAAATTGTTCAACGCTCAGCTGCACATCTGGGCATGGAGTTGCTTCAGGAAGGTGCTGGTGAGATAGCACGCCGAAGCCGCGGCACACCGCGTATTGCCAATCGCTTGTTACGTCGGGTTCGTGACTATGCCGAGGTTAAAGCAGCGGGACAAATTAGCGATCAGGTCGCGTCTCAGGCGCTGGACATGCTGGATGTTGACGATGCAGGTTTTGACTTCATGGATCGGAAGTTACTGCTGGCACTTATTGATAAGTTTGATGGTGGTCCAGTAGGCTTGGAAAACGTAGCCGCAGCGATAGGTGAAGCCAAAGAAACCATTGAAGATGTGCTTGAACCGTACCTTATCCAGCAAGGTTTTTTGCAGCGAACCCCCAGAGGCCGCATTGCAACTCAACGTGCTTATATGCATTTTGGGTTAGAGCGAAAAGAAAGCTAGTCAGCATAACTCTCTGAAATATAGGTAAAAAAAACCCGCGAAATTCGCGGGTTAAAGAGAACAATATCATTCAACGGGAAGCGCCTGATAGGCGAAAATCCAGATTGATAAATGAGGCGTCGCCTCGATTCCAGGGAGAGAAGACACTCACCGAACTCGCCATCCAAAGATGATCAAAAAACTACAAGTAATTGTCTTCAACTGGGGCTCATTGTAGGCAGGCCCTGTATACAAAACAAACGAGTTATTTTTCGGTTAAGAATAAGAAAAACTAATGCGTAATAGCTTTGGTAAAGCAAGGTTGAATAATGCTTGCTCGAATTATGATGTTGTTTTTATTGGTTTTATTTGTTTGGTGTTGTTTTTGTTATGCAGTCGGCCTGAATACTTATTAAGTTAGAATATCTTTTTTAGCGTGCTTGGTTTGCAGGATGTGGTCAAAAAAATGATGAAATTGATTGAGATCAATTTACTACATCAAAGTGACTTGGCGCGCGAACCTCTATCGAATTTGCCTGAATATTTAAATAAATTACGCCTCAACCTGTGTCGAAAATCACAACTTCAGTTAGACATGAATGTGGCTTACCATGCAGGCGGAACTTTCTGTATAGTTAGCTGCCATCAATAAAAATGACATCTTTATTAATTCGGAGTTTGGCAGGGCAGCCTTGATAAGTAACAACTTCCATTGGCCAGTGCGTGTCTATTACGAAGATACAGATGCTGGTGGCATAGTTTTTTATGCCAACTACCTAAAATTCTTTGAAAGAGCGAGGACTGAATGGCTTCGCGAACTTGGTATTGAACAGGATTTGCTTCTCAAACAAGGGATCGGCTTTGTCGTTCGCTCTGTGGTGATGAATAACCTGGCGTCAGCCAAGTTTAACGATATGCTCGACGTGACTGCGGAAATTGTCGTGCGAAAGAAGGCCAGCCTTGTTTTCAGGCAGGCGATTCGAAACCAAGATGACATTCTGATAGCAACCGCAGAAGTTAAAGTAGCCTGCGTTAACCTAAACCAAGCGAAACCCATCGCCATACCTGAACAGATCACAGGAGTATTGCCCCGTGTCTAATGACATTTCGTTTCTCAAATTAATTTTTGACGCCAGTCTTCTGGTGCAGCTTGTGATGCTGATCCTGCTGGCGATGTCAGTTGCTTCCTGGGCAATGATTATTCAGCGTGCAAAAGCATTGAAAGCAGCTCAGGACCATGCGGACAAGTTTGAAGATCGATTCTGGTCAGGGGTTGATCTGAACAAGCTTTATCAAGAAGTGAATGCGCGCAGCGCTGATGCAAAAGGCATGGAGCAGATTTTTAAGTCAGGCTTCAAAGAGTTTGCTCGTTTGCACCGAAGCACAGGCAATCAGTCTGGCGTAAATGCCGTTGAAGGGACTGCTCGTGCCATGCGTGTTGCACTATCCAGAGAAGTTGACGAGCTGGAAACTCACTTACCGTTTATGGCCACCGTTGGCTCAATCAGCCCTTATATCGGCTTGTTTGGCACCGTTTGGGGAATTATGAATGCGTTCGTTGCCCTCGGTAGTATGAACCAGGCTCAGCTGACGCTTTCCCTTGTGGCTCCGGCTATTGCTGAAGCCTTGATTGCAACGGCTATGGGCCTGTTCGCGGCGATTCCCGCGGTCATTGCATACAACAAATTCAGTCACCAGGTTGAGCGACTGGAAAACAGTTATGGCAACTTTATGGAGGAGTTCTCCAGCATCTTGCATCGTCAGTCTGTGGCGGCAGATCAGGAGTAAGTCTCAATGAGCTATCAACGCAAAAGGCGCAAGCCAAAAGCGGAGATCAATGTAGTACCGTATATCGACGTGATGTTGGTACTGCTGGTTATCTTTATGGTGACAGCACCTCTTATCACTCAGGGGGTGAAAGTTAATCTGCCTAAACAAGACGCTAACCCCTTGCTGGAAGACGCTAAGCCTCCAGTTATTGCGACGATTGAATCCGATGGCACTTATTGGTTCACTGATGACAAAGGTAAATCGGAAGAGTTGCCTCTTGATGACTTGGTTGCTCGAATTGCAGCCATTGTTGAGTTAGCCCCATCGACCCATGTAGTTGTCAAGGGCGACGAGAAGGTGCCATATGGTTATGTGGTCTCACTTATGGCTGATTTGGAAAACGCTGGAATAGAGACTGTCGGCCTAATGACAGATCCGAGTGGGGGCTAACTTAGGGTGTCTCAGCGTCCACTTCATCATTTCATCATTATTTCGGCACTGGCGCATATTGTGCTGGGTGTCGTTTTGTTCGCGAGTGTTCAATTTACCAAGCCTGAGCGTCAGCCTCAGATGGTAAATACAGCGCCTATTCAAGCTGTTACAGTCGATCGCAAGCTGGTTGAAAAGCAGTTGAGGCAAATCGAAGATAGAAAAAAAGCTGCTGAACGTGCGGAGCAGAGAAAGTTAGACGAACAGAAGCGCAAGCTAAAAGAAGCAGAGGATAAGCGAAAAGCCGAAGAAGCCAGAATCAAGAAGCTTGAGCGAGATCGCAAGCGCAAAGAAGCAGAGCGTAAAAAAGCGGAGCAAGAAGCGAAGAAGGCAAAAGAGCTAGCAGCAAA